>NZ_AUTN01000142.1:0-20422 GCF_000497955.1 Pseudoalteromonas sp. TAE56 | reverse complement strand
GTAGATACCATCTCTCATTTTAAGCTTCAAGGTCGTATTTAACTTTCTTGGAGCTTAAACGCTTCTTGGTTTTTTATTACACCAAAACATATATGAATGAGCTTTCGCATATTTGCACACACAGCTTGCATCGGTGTTTTACCATTATTTATTAACGTTAACTTATGTCGTTTTATTGTTTTATTCCATTGCCCTGCAACAATGGCCGCCATATAAAGTTTACATCGAATTCTGGCTGGCCCAAGTTTACTGATTGATGTTCGCCCTTTTAATTTACCCGATTCATTATGCCGTGGAATTAATCCACAATAAGCCGCCGCTTCTTTGGCTTTATTAAATTTTTTAGCCGCAAATAAATACGTCAGCTCTCTCGATAATACGGGCCCTATGCCAGGGATAGACTCAAGTAGTTTCCTGTTTCTTTTTAAATCAGGTTCATTATCTATGTGGTTATCAATGTCAGATTTAAGCTGTTTAATTTCGTCATCTAAAAACGCGATAGTTACTTTTATCGATTGGCAAACACGCGCGGAAACGTTGCTGAATTCACTTGCTTCTAATCGGTTAGCTTCTCGTTGTCGGTTACTCTCAAGCGCATCTAAACGACGGATAAGGGCTTTAAGCTCTCTAACTTCTAATGCATCAGGTTGCCAATAACTAACGACTGCGTGCTTAGCACAGCCGTAATGAGCAAGCATCGTTGCATCAGATTTGTCTGTTTTATGAATTATGTTTAAAGCGTCTGCATACTTTTTAGCTTTACCGGGATTCGCTAAAATAATATTAAAGCCTTGCTCGTGTAAAAAATACATCAGTGCTTCATGATAAACACCCGTTGGTTCGAGGGTGATAACGAGCTCATTAGCAGCGCTTTTAGTTGTATTTAAAAGCCATTTTTCTATTGCTAAAAAGTCTTGATGCTTGTTTTTAAAGACTTTTGTTTTAATTTTGTTTGTAAGCTGGTCTCTCAACCACGATAAATCAATCTTCTCTTTACTAATATCAATGCCGATAAACATCATCTCTACTTACTCCCCTTGTACATACAGCATCTACTTAAAAAAAGTGTGCTTGGATACCATTCAGTTTGTGAGAATAGAAAGTCAGGGCTTTATCTACGGCGCAGTATTAAATACTAGGCGTAAAGGCAAGCTCACTGACTTCGATGTGATAAATGATAGCTAATCATTAATCAATGAGAGATACAAGGCGTTAAGTTTTATACTGATATTTTAGATGAGCTAAAACGAAAAAATATAAAAGCCTTTGTTACTTTGTATCACTGGGATTTACCGCAACACCTTGAAGATGAAGGCGGCTGGCTTAACAGAAAAACAGCTTATGCATTTGAGCAGTACGTAGAACTAATTACTAACGCATTTGGAACACGAGTGTATTCTTACGCTACATTAAACGAACCCTTTTGCAGTGCGTTTTTAGG
The DNA here is from genome assembly GCF_000497955.1 of Pseudoalteromonas sp. TAE56. Taxonomy (NCBI): domain Bacteria; kingdom Pseudomonadati; phylum Pseudomonadota; class Gammaproteobacteria; order Alteromonadales; family Pseudoalteromonadaceae; genus Pseudoalteromonas; species Pseudoalteromonas sp. TAE56. The sequence goes on along the minus strand of NZ_AUTN01000142.1, from coordinate 18,981 downwards.
TTACGAGATTGGCATACATGCCCCAGGTCTAGTAGGCAAGCAGTATGGTAAAAAAGCAGCTCATCACTTATTACTCGCTCATGGTCTGGCTATGAACGTGCTAAATAAAACATCGCCTGATACTCAAAACGGCATTGTGCTTAACTTTACACCCGCCTACCCACTTACAGATACTCAACAAGACATAGACAGTGCCAAATACGCTGATGACTATTTAAATCAGTGGTACATGAAACCAATAATGGACGGTAAATACCCTGATATAATTAACCAACTACCTGAGGATCATTTACCAGAAATACACCCAGGTGATATGGAATTAATTTCTCAGTCAATTGATTACTTAGGCATTAACTTTTACACCCGCCAAGTTTATAAAGCGCACCCTACTGATATTTATGAACCCATTGCACCAACGGGTCCGTTGACTGATATGGGATGGGAGGTTTACCCGCAATCGTTTACCGACCTGCTCGTATCGCTTAATAAAACATACACCCTACCGCCTATTTATATAACCGAAAATGGCGCAGCAATGCCCGACACATATAATAATGGCGAAGTTAACGACTTAGACCGTTTAAGTTATTATAATACTCATTTAAACGCAGTTCACAATGCAGTTGAACAGGGTGTTGTTATACGTGGCTACTTTGCTTGGAGCTTAATGGACAACTTTGAGTGGGCAGAAGGCTACTTAAAGCGCTTTGGTATTGTTTATGTTGATTATAAAACGCAGCAACGTACTATTAAAAATAGTGGCTTAGCCTATAAAGCACTTATCTCAAATAGATAATAATAAGCACAAAGCGGGATAAACAATCATGGTCAGTGTAAAAGAAAAAATAGCGTATGGCTTAGGCGACACCGCCAGTAATATTATTTTTCAAACAGTTATGATGTTTTTAATGCTGTACTACACAGATGTAGTAGGTTTATCGCCTGCCGTTGTTGGTACTATGTTTTTAGCAGTGCGTATTTTTGATGCCGTAACCGATCCATTAATGGGTAACCTTGCTGACAAAACACATACGCGCTGGGGGCACTTTCGCCCCTACTTACTTTGGCTTGCACTTCCTTTTGCTATTATAAGTATTTTAGCGTTCACTACGCCCGATTTAGAAGGCACCGATAAAATAATTTATGCCTTTACTACTTACACACTTCTTATGGTTGTCTACACCGCTATTAATATCCCTTATTGTGCATTGGGCGGCGTACTTACTGCAGACGCAAAAGAACGCGTTACTATTCAGTCTTACCGGTTTGTATTTGGTATGCTAGGCGGCGTAATAGTAGCGGGTTGTACTATGCCAATGGTTGAGTATTTTGGCCAAGGCGATGCTGCCAAAGGCTATCAATACACAATGACTGCAATGAGCATTTTAGGTTTTGTACTGTTTTTACTTTGTTTTTTAGGCACAAAAGAGCGTATACAACAGCCAAAAGAGCAAAACATTCCTTTTGCCAAAAGTGTTAAAGCCTTAATTAAAAACGATCAATGGCGAACACTTTGCTTAGCTGCATTTTTTTTACTTACCGGGCAAGTATTAAGGCTTACGCTTGCTGTTTACTACGTAAAATACTATTTAGGTCGAGACGATTTAATCACCTTATTTATGACGCTAGGTGTTGCAGCCAGCATGGTAGGTTGTGCTTTAGCTCAACCACTTGCAAAGCGCTTTTGTAAGATAAAGGCCTATATAAGCTTACAAGTTATTGCCGCTGCTATTTGTGGTTTTAGTTACTTTATTAATAAAGACTCTTTAGTACTGGCATTTTCGGCCTTTATTTTATGGAAATTCTTTTTAGATATGGCAACCCCGTTGTTGTGGGCAAAAATGGCCGACACTATAGATTACGGGCATGAAAAAACAGGTGTACGCATTACGGGTTTGGTTTATTCAGGCGTCATATTTTTTATTAAAATGGGCGTGGCTGTAGGCGGCGCAATTGCAGGCTGGTTATTATCTTTTTACAGCTATCAGGCCGATGCAGTACAAACCCTCGACACCCAACACGGTATTTTACTTTCATTTACTGTACTACCTGCTTTTGGCTCATTATTTGTTGCCTACATAATGAAAAAATATACACTAACTAATCAAGTTGTTGAAAATATTCAATCTAAACTAACAGCTAGTTAAGATATATACTCTAAGGTATTATTTAGCCGAAATAGTTAAGGATAAGCGAGTGAACAAATAACATGGCAACAATTTATCAAGTCTCAGAGCTTGCGGGCGTATCGTTAGCCACCGTTTCTCGCGTGATGAACAAAAATACCCGCGTAAGCGATAAAACTAAACAAAAAGTGCTTGATGCCATGGAGCAGCTTGGCTACAAGCCTAATTCAATAGCGCAATCTTTAGCCTCTAACTGCACTAACAGTGTCGGTATTTTAGTGTCTGAGTTACATGGTCCTTTCTTTGCCCAAATGATGGCAGGTATTGAGTCAGAGCTTCGTGCTGCGGGTAAGCACGTTATTATTACCACCGGACACAGTGAAGAAGACAAAGAGCAAGAAGGCATTGATTTTTTAATTAGCAGACGCTGCGATGCCATTATTTTGCACGTAGAAGCAGTCTCAGATGACTACCTAATAAAATTAAGCGAAGGCTCTACACCTGTTTATTTAATGAGCCGTTACGTAGAGCAACTAAAAGACAACTGTATCAGCCTAGATAACCAATTAGGTGGCTACCTGGCCACTAAATCGATATTAAATCAAGGGCATACACAAATAGCGTATATTGCAGGTCCGCAGTTTAAAGCCGATGCATTTAATCGCTTAGAGGGTCATAAACAAGCCCTTACAGAAGCTGGCATTAAGTTTGATCCTGCTCTTTATTATATTGGCGACTTTAACGAAACTGGCGGTAGTAAAGCCTTAAAACATTTTATTGATGAAAAACTTAGCTTTACCGCACTGGTATGTGCCAATGACGAAATGGCATCCGGTGCTATGAAGTACGCACGAGAGCACGGTTATAATTTACCAAACGACTTATCGATTGTTGGATTTGATAACGTTATTTTTGCAAACTACCTGTACCCTACACTCACGACCATAGATAATCCGGTCGGGAAAATGGGCGAAATGGCAGCAAAACTAGTGCTTAAAGACGTATATCAAAATAAAAACCTCGTTATAAATCGGTTTTTTGAACCCACTTTAATGCAGCGAGACTCTTCAGCACCACTTATTAAATAAGAACTAAAGGCTAAAAACGAGTACAGAATTTGGTACAAAAAAAGCGGCTAAATGCCGCTTTTTATAGGTTAGCTACTTAGCTAAACGCTGATCACTTAACAATCCAAGGCGTTACTTTTATTACTTGCGATATATCGCCAAGCACCGCGCTATCATCTTCCCAGCTATCTTCAACTGCAAAGTAACATACTGACTTTTCACACGTTATGCTCTTATCATCAAATTGCATTGGGCTTTTAAATGTAACTGCTACGCCCTTTTGCTCTGGTAATAAAAACCACATTAATTTACTTACAAAAAAGCCCGACAAATCAGTTAACAACTCATCAAGTTCGTCGTTAATGGTATATAACGACTGCTTTGAAAACGCTAAACCTTCAAGTTCGTTTGCTTCTATTTGTAGCTTTAATTGGCAATCGTGTACAGGATTGAGCGGCTCTACTACAATGACCGCTTTATCGGTATCAAGCTGCTTATCGAACGGCAATAGTAATTGTGCTTTATCGGTAAAGTTAAGTGGATACTCGTTTCTTTCGGTTAAAATCGTACCGCTTTTAATCGCACATGTTTCATTAGTACCAATATCACTAATGTAAAAGTTAACTCGCGCATATTGAAAATCGCCTTTGTTAACAATTTTTAAGCGGTCGTAAAAACCGTCATACGACATCACAAACTCTCTTGCATTTACATTAAATGCACTAATGCTCAGCAGTACTAACGCAATAGCGTTGGTACAATTAAAAATGTATTTATTCATCAAAGTAGGCTCTATTTTGGCTAATCATGGTGTTTAACTCTTCTATATACGCTTCACCGCGCTCAGAGTAAGACATTAAACCATGTGTAAGTTCAGTCGCTAAAATTGGTTTTTGCTCAAGACGTAAGTTTTCACGTATTGCGCGCAAATCTTTATAAGCAGGATGCGTATTTATGTTTTTAAAGTAAGAGTTTATAGCAGCTCTTACCGATTTAAACGCAGCAACTTCGTGCGCAGCACCGGTATTACGGCGTTTTGGCACCATGCCACAACCTTTTGTGTAACACCACTGACCAAAAAAGTTAAGGCCAATACGTGCAAAACGTGATGTGCCCCACGCAGATTCATTTGCAGCTTGCATAAGCGCTAATTCTTTAGGAATTATATCAACACGGCGTAATGCTTGCGTAAGTATGAGCGTATCAACTGTGGTTGGTAAGCCGTATGACTTTAAAATTTTAGCAATATCTTTGCTTTGCTTTTTTTCTAAAGGTAATTCGTTTTGGAGCATCATGCGTGCTATTTCTAGCTTAGCGCGTTGCTGTAGTATTTTTTTGTTTTCGGCTTCTACATGCGGACGAATAAAGCTAAAAAATGCATGTTTTTTTTCTTTTACATCACTAAATTCAGAAAACTTAGGTAATTTTACGTTATGTAATGGTTTTTCTTTTTTCTTCACTTTTTTGGGTTGTTCTGACGTTTGTTCATCCTGATCAACGTCGTCACTTTGTATAAACGGATATGCAAGCGCCCATACAAAAAATACGGTTAACAAAAACTGAAAAATAATTCTTAGCATGTATTCTCTCTTTCAAACAACTAATTATGCATGGTTAATACACAAGCATACGAAGGCACATTATACCTAAGCCACTTTATAAACGCGAATAACGAAAAGTAGTGCATTTGTTCATTCGCAATTTATAAGTCCATGGGTATACTGGGCAAAGTTTAATAATATTAACTATGTGTGAGTAAGCAGTATGGATAAACAATGGCAAAGCCGAATAATAGAGCAATATAAACATCGTCCTAACGATAACCGCTCGCCGTGGCAGGTCGATCGCTCTCGTATTATTCATGCCGCTGCATTTAGACGTTTGCAAGCTAAAACCCAAATTATGGGTATTGGCCTAAACGACTTTTACCGCACTCGCCTTACTCACTCTTTAGAAGTATCGCAAATTGGTACTGGCATATTGCGCCATTTAAAAGCGCAACATAGCGACTTTACGCACTTTCCATCAACCGGACTGCTAGAAACACTCTGTTTAGCGCACGATATTGGCCATCCGCCTTTTGGGCATGGTGGTGAAATAGCACTAAATTACATGATGCGCGATCACGGTGGTTTCGAAGGTAACGCACAAACACTGCGCATAGTTGCAAAACTTGAGCCCTACAGTAATGGCCACGGCATGAACCTCACTCGTCGTACTTTATTAGGCTTTATAAAATACCCCGCGTTTATTAATACGCTTTGGCATACCATTCCTGACGATACAACTGGTCGTGCATTTATAAAAGCGGATGATTGGAGACCTGCCAAAGGGTTATACAACGACGATGCAGCCATATTTAATTGGATAGTAGAACCACTGAGTCAAAACGATAAAACATTGCTAGGTAGCCATGCCGCTATTGATAAGCACCGCGCTAAAACAACGTATAAATCGCTCGACAGCGCTATAATGGAGCATGCCGACGATATAGCGTACGCGGTACACGACTTAGAAGATGCCATTGCAACCCACGTACTCACATTAGACGATTGGCAAACTCATGCTCTACCTCATTTAAAAGTACTAAACTTTGACTGGCTAAACGCCATGCTTGAGTCACTGACCCAACGCTTGTTTTCAAAAAATGATTATGAGCGAAAAGATGCCATAGGTGAGCTGGTTAATACCTTTATTATTCATATACATTTGGATATTCAAAACGATGACTTTGAATGCCCTATTTTAAAGTACACCGCTAAATTAGATGCCCAATACGACAGTGTATTGCAAATACTTAAGCATTTTGTGTTTCAACGTTTAATACGCGACCCCGAAATGCAGCAAATAGAGTTTAAAGGGCAAAATTTACTAATAGAGTTATTTACGGCGTTTGCTAGCGATCCGCTGCGTTTATTGCCCGAAACAACACAAGCACAATACATAGAAGCGCAAAAGCAAAACCAGGGTATGCGTATAATTTGCGATTACTTAAGTGGAATGACCGACGAATACGCTTATAAAACGTATCAACGATTGTTTTCACCTATGCAGTAGTAATATTAAAAAGGCCGAGTAAATTAAATTTACTCGGCCTTTTTGCTAAGCTATTAAAGTTAGCTATTTAGTTAAATCGCTCTTATAACGACTCTACACCCATGTTGTACAGCGTAAAACCAAATATATCAGCGTACTGCTCAATTGTTTTACTTGTTGGAGTACCTGCACCATGCCCTGCGTTTGTTTCTATGCGAATAAGCGTTGGATTATTACCCGTTTGCTTTGCTTGAAGCTCAGCTGCAAACTTAAACGAATGTGAAGGGACAACGCGGTCATCATGATCGCCAGTTGTAATCATAGTAGCTGGATACTCAACACCTGCTTTTACATTATGAAGTGGTGAATAACCTTTAATGTATTCAAACATTTCTTTGCTTTGCTCACTGGTACCGTAGTCGTATGCCCAACCAGCGCCCGCAGTGAATGTATGGTAGCGCAGCATATCAAGTACACCTACAGCAGGTAGAGCCACTTGAAATAAGTCTGGACGCTGCGTCATCACTGCGCCAACCAACAAACCACCATTAGAGCCACCGCGAAGTGCTAAGCGCTTTTTAGACGTGTACTTTTTATCTTTTAAGTACTCAGCCGCTGCAATAAAGTCGTCAAACACATTTTGCTTTTGCAATTTTGTGCCTGCATTATGCCAGTCTTTACCGTACTCACCGCCACCACGAATATTAGCAACGGCGTACACACCACCTTGTTCAAGCCATACTGCATTAACGGGGCTAAAGCTTGGCGTTAAACTAATATTAAAACCACCGTAACCATATAAAATAGTAGGGTTTGAACCATCAAGCTTAATGCCTGTTTTATAGGTAATTACCATCGGTATTTTAGTACCGTCTTTTGATGTGTAAAACACCTGCTCAGACGTGTAATCATCGCTATTAAAATCAATAGCCGACTTACGATAAACACCCGATTCACCCGTAGTTACATCAAACGTATAAGTAGTGCCTGGTGTTTTGTAGTTAGTGAACGAATAATAAAGCGTTGTTTGTTCTTTTTTACCGCCAAAACCACGTGCAGTACCCACGCCTGGCAACGTAATTTCGCGAATTAGTTCGCCTTTTTTGTTGTACTGTTTTACCTGCGAAATAGCATCAACCATGTAGTTGGCAAAAAAGGTATCGCCACCTTTTGTCAGGTTTAGTACGTTTTTGGTTTCAGGAATTAAATCAACCCAATTTTCAGGGCTTGGGTTACTTGCATCAACCGTCACTACTTTTTTGTTTGGTGCATTAAGGTTAGTAACTAAAAACAGCTTGCTGCCTTCGTTATCAATAACTGATGTATCTGAATCAGTATTTCCTACAACCGTTACAAACTCACTGTTTTCTTTTGCTAAATCTTTTATAAACAGCTTATTGCCTGAAGTAGACGTACTAGCTGAAATAAGTAAGTAGCGGCCGTCATGAGTTACATCAGCGCCTACATAGCGATGTTTTTGCTCATCAGTTTCACCAAATACAACACTATCAGCAGATTGAGCAGTACCTAGCTTATGGTAATACGCTTTATGCTGATCTGTTTTGGCCGAAAGCTCACTACCTTTAGGTTTCTCGTAACTTGAATAATAAAAGCCTTCGTTGCCTAACCAATCTATACCACTAAATTTAACATCAACTAGCGCTTCTTCAACTTGCTCTTTAGTATGTGCATCAATAACTATAATTTTACGCCAATCGCTGCCACCTTCAGATATTTGATACGCGAGTAATGAGCCATCTTTTGAAAACGATAAACCCGACATAGACGTCGTACCATCGTCACTAAACTTGTTTGGATCTAAAAATACTTCTACGTCGCCGCCATCTTTACTGCGATACAAAACATACTGATTTTGCAAGCCATCGTTTTTATAAAAATAGGTGTAATCGCCTTCAGTAAAAGGAGCGCCTATTTTTTCGTAATTCATTAGTTTTTCAAGGCGCTGCTTTAACTTATCGCGATAAGGTATTTGTTCTAAATAAGAAAACGTTAAATTGTTTTGCGTTTTAACCCAATCGGCAGTCTCGCTGCTCATATCATCTTCAAGCCAACGATATGGGTCGCTAACTGCTTCTTCAAAGTAGGTGTCTACGATATCGCCTTTTTTTGTTTCTGGGTATATAACTGCATTAACTTGCTTCATTGGTGCTTTTACTTCTTCTTGAGTTACCGTATTAGTTGGCTCTGAACAGCCGCTAAGCGCTACAATTACAGCACATGCTAGAGTGTGTTTAAACATCCTGAGTTCCATTCTTATTTATTAATAGTGCACATAAGTTATTAACTTTTAGCCCTTTTGTCTATTTAGATGCGTTAAGCGCCATTTATCGCTGTAAACAAATGTAAACTTACGCTCTAATAGCACAACCCTGATAAAATAAAAAACAATAAAAGAGCACACCATGCAAAGTACAAACCCCACGTTTAAAAGCTTTAAAGCCTTCTACCCTTATTATTTAAAAGAGCATCGCAACGTGACTTGCCGCCGCTTACATTTTATAGGAAGCGCCCTCGTTCTTGCTGTAATAGCAATAGCATTATTGAAACAGCAATATAGTTTATTATGGCTATTACCTGTTATTGGATATGGGTTTGCGTGGGTCGGGCATTTCTTTTTTGAAAAAAACCGCCCAGCTACTTTTAAACACCCCTTTTACAGTTTATGGGGAGATTGGGTCATGTTTAAAGACATGCTTGTTGGAAAAATTAAATTTTAACACTATTTTTTAGTAGTCTTTTTTATACTAATTACTTATAAAAACAAAATTACTTCATGCTTTAAAGTATAGGTTCTAATAAGTAGTACATAATTTATAACACACCCGTTAAATGTTAATTTAATTAACATTTAACGGTGTTTTTGTATTTTATGTTTTTAAAAATATTTATAAGTGAACAGTTGTTTATTGCCAGCCCAATAAAAATGGCTTTCTACTCATGACTAGTTAAACCTATCAACCTCATCTTACCAGTTAATTAAACGTTAAATTTAACTTTTAAATATAATTCATTATCCATCAATTACTTAGCAATCACCTTCGCTATATAACCAAAACAATGGTCATCATAAAAAACAACCAAATGTAATTATAAAAACACCTAAATTAATTGAATGTTATTCAATTGACTGGCTTTGTTAATTAAGTATATGTTCAAGGTAACAAAGAGGTTTGATCTTTATCTTTTTGTACAAAACTAAAATAATTCAATGGGTATGGGGAAATACAGCATGAATAGAAAACCGTTATTTAAATTACAGCAATCGGTACCACAAATATTACTCGCAATGAGCGCATCTGCTGCACTACTTGGTTCGCTCTCAGCAAATGCTGCAGAGCAAGACACTAAAGCAGAAGAAAACATTGAACAAATAAGCGTAATTGGCTCTCGCCGATTAGGCCGCACAGTAGAAGACAGCGCAGTACCCATCGATATAATTGGCGCTGATGCCCTTAAAAATTCTGGCTTTACTGAAACGAATGCCCTACTTAGCAGTTTATTACCCAGCTTTAACTTCCCGCAGGCATCACTTACTGATGGCAGCGACCATGTACGCCCTGCTCAGCTTCGTGGCTTAGCACCCGATCACACCTTAGTGCTTGTTAATGGTAAACGCCGCCACAGCAACGCATTACTTAACTTAAATGGCTCAACGGGTCGTGGTTCATCATCGGTTGATTTAAATGCAATACCAGCAAATGCTATTGCCCGTATTGAAGTATTACGCGATGGCGCCGCAGCGCAATATGGCTCTGACGCTATAGCGGGTGTTATTAATATTGTGCTTAAAAGCGCAAGTAGTGGTGGCTCAGTTGCGGCTATTTATGGTGCTAACGTAACCGAAATGGACGGTGTACCACAGCTTGAATCTGTATCTGAAGGTAGCGACGGAAATTTAGCATTTACCGAAGGTGGCGATCGCTCTTTAACAGACGGTCAAACATTAACACTGCAAGGTAATATGGGTTTTGAGCTTGGAGATAATGGCTTTTTAAACATCTCAACAGAATACCGCGATCGCCACTCAACCAACCGCTCAGACTACGATAACCGTGAAAACTATGCTCGATTAGAAGATGGATCGCTAGACCCTCGCGAACTTACCGTAAACCGTTATAACCATAACTTTGGTAATGGCGATGTTGAAGACTTTTCAATGTTTTATAACGCAGGTTACCAGTTAACAAACGAAGTCGACTTATATTCGTTTGGCTCTTACAGCAAACGTGAAGGCGAAGGTGGCGGGTTTTATCGCCGCGCGAGTGATAGCCGTAATATAGAAGAAGTATACCCTGATGGCTTTTTACCTGTTATCACCTCAGACATAGATGACTTTTCGCTGGCACTTGGCGCTAAAGGTTTTATAAGTGAATGGAATTACGATGTATCGGCCGTATATGGTCAAGATGCGTTCGAGTTTGGCGTTATAAATAGCTTAAATACCTCATACGGCCCTACTAGCCAAACAAGCTTTGATGCAGGAACACTTACCTACGATCAACTTACCTTAAATGTTGATTTTAATCGTGAGGTAGACGTCAGCTTTTTAGAAAGTTCAGTAAGTGTGGCCGTAGGTGCTGAGTATCGCCGCGAAGGTTACCAGATTGATGCAGGCGAAGAAGCTTCATATGCACAAGGCACATTTGGCCCAGGTGGTGCAGTAACCGACCCAGTTGATGGCCCATTTGGCGCAGCGGGTTCACAAGTATTTCCAGGTTTTACACCCGAATCAGAAGGCGACAATAGCCGCCATAACGTGAGCCTATATATCGACCTTGAAACCTACCTAACAGACGATTGGAACCTTGCGGTTGCCGCTCGTTACGAAGATTACTCAGATTTTGGCGATACACTCAACGGTAAAATTGCCACGCGTTATTCGTTAACTGAAGACTTAGCGCTGCGCGCATCGGTTTCTACTGGTTTTAGAGCACCGTCGTTACAACAGCAATACTTTACCTCAGTAGCCACTGTATTTGTTGATGGCGAACCAACCGAAACCGGCACATTTGCACCAGGCAGCGATGTAGCAAAAGCGCTTGGTTCGCCTGGTCTTGATGCCGAGGAAGCAACAAACTACGGCGTTGGTTTTACATGGTCTACCGACTTTAATTTCAGCTTATCGGTTGATTACTACCAAATATTAATTGATGACCGCATTGTGTTATCAAATAACTTATCGGGCGCTGCTATTGAGCAACTACTTGAAGGTACCGGTGCTAATCAGGGCCGCTTCTTCTTAAACGCAATTGACAGTAAAACCCGTGGTGTTGATGTGGTTGCCTCTTATAATGTAGCAACCGATGGTTACGGCGATTTAGCCTTTAACCTCGGTTATAACTACGGCAAAAATGAAGTGACCAATATCATCGACCCACCAGCAGAACTACAAGGCGCAGGGTTTGATCAAGACAACTTGTTCTCTGGTAATGAGCTGCGTCGCTTTGAAGTAAGCACACCGCGTAATAAGTACAACTTAAGTGCAACGTGGACTAACGATGATATTCGTACAACGCTTAGAACAACACGCTACGGTGAAACTCAAGATCCATCATCAACGGCAGAGCTAAATGAAGTACTAAAACCAAAATGGATCACTGATTTAGACGTAGCTTATGCACTTACCAATAACGTATCGTTAAGCTTGGGAGCGAATAACATTTTTGATGTTTACCCAGATGCAACACGCGAAAATGTTGACGAAGTAAGCACCTTCTCACGTTTATTTGCATACTCAAGCTTTTCACCGTATGGATTTAACGGACGCTACGTGTACGGCAAAATAGAAATGAAGTTTTAATAAGCACAGCTTAAAGTAACCAAACACACAAAAGCCACCGATTAGGTGGCTTTTTAATGCGAGTTACTATTAAATCTATTACTAAATCTATTATTAGATTTTAGTTAACCAGCCGTGCTTGTCTTCACTTTTACCCCATTGAATATCGTTCAATGCTTGGCGAAGGCGTGCTGTAGTAGGGCCCGGCTCGCCAGTACCTACTTTGTATTCTTTATCGTTATGAATAAACGTACCCACAGCAGTTAGTACAGCTGCAGTGCCCGAAAGCGCAGCTTCAGTGCCAGGTTTAGCTGCACGCTCTAGTAGCTCAGTAACGCTAAAGTTACGCTCGCTTACCGTCATACCTAAGTCTTTGGCTATGGTTAAAATACTATTACGCGTTACACCATGTAAAAACGTGCTATCAAGCGCTTTAGTAATAATTTCGTTGCCATCAATAAGTATAAAGTTAGCAGCACCAGTTTCTTGAACGTCGCCACCTGGGCAAAACAAAATTTGATCTGCCTGGTACTTTATACGTGCAGCGCTAATAGGTGCTAGAGCACTGGCGTAGTTACCACCACTTTTTACCATACCCATGTGCGGAGCGCAGCGCATGCCATCTTCTTCAAGCAGTACACGTAGTGCAGTTGCACCACCGGCAAAGTAATCACCTACTGGCGATAGTAATGTATATAAAAGCGAGCTCATTGATGGCGCTGCGGCTTTACCAATTGCAGCCTCTGTACCAATGTGCGTTGGGCGAATATACATAGAGCCCGGCGGTAATGGCGTTTCATCTGCGTATTCACGCATAATATCGATAATCATCGTTTTTAGCATATCGCTGTCAAAACTCGGTAAGCTTAATAGCGCTGAGCTTTGTTGCATACGTGCAATGTTTGCATCCATTCTAAAAAGATAAACAGAACCATCTTCATGGCGAAAGGCTTTTAAGCCTTCAAAACATGTACTTGAATAATGAAGAACGTGCGCACCAGCATGAAGTTCAAGTTTATCGGAAGGGACAATTGAGCTTTCGCTCCATTTATTATCAGAAAAACGAGCTTGAATCATCTGCGGCATAAACACGGTACCAAATGCGGCCATTTTAATCTCTCTTGTGTGGTCTATTTTCCTCCATTGTATGACAATCACACGCTATTTAACCATAGCTAAAGTAAGGCTTTTTTAATTAACTATGAGAATTTTTTGCAAGTGCTGTTTACTAATCAACCGCATTGGGTGCTATAAACAAAAAATCGACCTATGCTGTTACATAGATCGATTGTTTAAAACAAATAATTTATTTAAACGAATATTTAATAATACGTTTTAACACCGACGTATACTGTCTAAAAAAGCCACCAGTGTGATAATCAATACCGTGTTTTTGCAAAACAGCTTGCACTTGCGGTGCAACTTCTTGATAGCGCGAAGACGGCATATCAGGAAATAAGTGATGCTCTATTTGGCAGCTCAAATGCCCTGTTAAAACATGAAACCAATGCGACCCTTTAATATTAGACGAGCCCAGTACTTGGCGGTAATACCACTGCCCTTGGGTTTCGTTTACGCAGTCTTCTTGTTTAAAGGTCTCTGTTTCTTCAGTAAAGTGACCACAAAATATTATGGTCGACGTCCATAAATTACGGATTAAGTTTGCCACTAAATTCCCCGCCAATACCCATAAAAATAAAGGCCCTGCAAGTAACGGAAATATCACATAATCTTTAATTAACTGGCGAGCGCCTTTACTAAAAAAGCGCTGCTTTAGTGTTGAGTGCGATACAAGCCCTTCGCGGTTTTCTTTCTTTTTACCAATAAAAACACGCTCTGCAGCTAACTCGTGATACGACACGCCCCACTGAAATAGCACACTTAAATTAATATACGTAAAAAACTGCCATACATTTTTAAAACGCCACTTAAAATCATCGCTCAGGCGTAATAATCCATAACCAAAGTCTCTGTCTTTACCAATAATATTAGTATACGTATGGTGTTCAAAGTTATGAACACGGTGCCAGCTTTGTCCATCGCACGCAATGTCCCACTCATAATGTTGTGAGTTAAGCTGTTTGTCGTTCATCCAATCGTATTGGCCGTGCATTACATTGTGGCCAATTTCCATATTGTCTAAAATTTTAGCAAGCGCTAATAACAGTACACCTGCAACCCACAGTAATGGCTGAATAAAACCAAGCATAAGCAAAATTCGCCCGCTCCATTCACACACTCGCTGTTTGCGCACAACAGAGCGAATGTAGTCAGCATCTTGCTGACCCACCTTGCCAAGAGTGTCCATTTTTATGGCATCTAACTCGCTTGCGAGCATGTCATAGTTAATGTTTTTCATAATTTTAACTCCAAATCACTAACAGGTTGGCTTACGCAAAGCTGGATTAACTGCTCGCCGTTGTCACTCAATTCACCTGTTTTTAAATTACGTATCACGCCTGACTTTTTAATACATTGGCATTGGTGGCAAATACCAATACCGCAACCGCGTTTAACGGGTAGCTTTTTTTCTTCAAACTGAGTCAATAAAACATCGTTGCCCGATACAACATGGGCACTGGCGTTAATTTTCACATTAAATTGGCTGTCGTCGTTTAAGCTAGGCAGCGCCAAACCAAAGGCTTCTTGGTAGTAATTTAGCTTATGCGTTTTAGCAAAATCGCTCACCGTTTGCATAAATGCTGCAGGGCCACAGCAGTAAATGTCTGGGTTTTCCCACGGCTTAATATTGCTGGTTATGTCGCTTGATTGCTCACGCGTTAATAATAAAAACGAAAAATGCTCAAATTGCGCTGCCAACTCACTTAGCTCATCAACACATTGATGCTCAGTGGCTTTTGCGTAATACACTAACGAGACTTTTTGCGTAGTTTGACTTAAGTAATCATCAAGCATAGCCAGCATAGGTGTTATACCCGACCCACCGGCAACAAAAGTAGCCGGTGTATGTGTATTTTTAAATACAAAGTCGCCGTTTGGCGCAGAAATATTGCACCACAAACCCGCTTTCAATGCGCTACTGAGTAAGCCTGTAAAGCGCCCTTGCGCATTTGTTTTGATTAGTAAGCGCACCAAACCTGTATTTTTAAATTGCTGTGCGCTTGAGGCCACGGTAAAAACGCGTGTTAATAATCGCCCATTAATTTCAAGCGTTAAACTTATATGCTGCCCTGACGTATGCGCCTGCCATTGTTTGCTTGGCTTAAGCTGCACACTTAAAAAACCGCCATCAAGCACAGCGGTACTAACTACTTGCGCTCTAAACTGCCCTGCACGCCACGCAGGTTTAAACACCTGCATTATTGGCTCTATGTAGCCTGCAAAACTTTGATGGTGTAAAAACCATTTTGAAAATTGGTTTAATACTTGAGTAATCATGGTTAAATCTCTATCAAATCTTAATTATTTTGAACTTACACGTGTACGCCCAAACTTCAGCGCACAAGTGTACGCTCAAATTTTAAGTTTTCAACCCCAATAGAGTAATTATTCAATTTTTTTATTAGCGCTAATTGCTAAAACAATTTCCTGTGAAGAGGTAATTTTATAAACATATAAGTGTGTATTTTTCATTCAACTCAACACTTAACAAATTTATTTATGCCATGTTAAGGTGATGTAAGACTGAATTAATTTTGGAAGCCATAATGATAAATTTAATGTCACATAACACACTCCCTAAACTAATAAGTGCAGGCTTAGCCGTTGCTATATTTGCTACTAACGCACCCGCGCATGCAAAAAGCGATTACGTAAAAAACTATAAACAGCTCGATACTTTATCGCTTAGCGTTAACGCAGTAACAGCGGCAGAAGGTGTGGTTATACCTTGGGCTATTGAGCCTTTAGCTAATGGTGATTTATTAATATCTGAGCGCAGTGGAGCGTTATTTTTATTACCTAAAAATACCACTAAATTAACTGAGGTTTCAGGGTTGCCCGACATTGACGCTAATGGCCAAGGTGGATTACTTGATTTATCACTACACACCGACAGTAAACAAAACCAATGGCTGTACTTTAGTTACGCAAGTAGTGAAGGCAAAGGAAGCGGAAGTAACACCGCCTTAATGCGCGCCAAGCTAAGTAGCGATCATACGCAGTTGTCTGATCAGCAATTGCTATACAAAGGCGAGCATAATAGTACCAAAGGCCAACACTACGGCANGCTCGCGCGATATAAACCCGCAAGATCTCACCCGTGATGGCGGTAAAATTTATCGCTTACACGAAAATGGTAATATCCCAAGTGATAATCCGTTTGTTAAACAAAAAAATGCAAAACATGCGGTATGGTCTTATGGACACCGTAATCCACAAGGCATGTGGTTTGATAATCAAAATAATATTTTATGGTCTCACGAACACGGGCCACGCGGCGGCGATGAGCTTAACATAATAAAAAAAGGCGCTAACTACGGATGGCCTTTAGTAAGTTATGGCGTTAACTACAGCGGTACCAAGTTTACAGACCTTAAAGAAAAAGACGGCATGCAATCGCCCGTATTACACTGGACCCCTTCAATTGCCCCTTCCGATATGTTGTACGTAACGAGTGATAAATACCCAAAGCTTAAAGGTAAGCTATTACTAGCATCAATGAAATTTGCATTTATTAGCGCATTGGAAATCTCAAAGGGTAAGGTTGTTAAGCAATATAAAATACTCGACGGAATAGGCAGAGTACGCAGCTTAGCTCAAGGCAGTGATGGTTTTATTTATTTAGGTATTGATGGGCAAGGTATTAAACGCCTAGAGCCGCAAACGTAAGCACTAGAACCAGAACTAGCACACAGTACGTTAATAACTACACCGTGTTTACTTTGCGCTTTAAAAGCGCAAAGTAAACATTTTCACCAAACAAAGAACTATTAAGCCAATTAATGCGTACACTAAATACATATAATTTAATAAATTAAGAGAATACTAATGTTTTCATTTTTAAAGCCTGACCCAATAAAAAAACTGCGTAAAGAATACGACGTAAAACTAGAGCAAGGCATGCAGGCACAAAGAAAAGGCGACATTAAAAGCTTTGCCATGTTAAGTGCAGAAGCCGAAAAAATCTGGAGTGAAATAGAAAATCTAGAGGCTAAAAAAGCCAAATAAATAATATTTAAACGCGTCTACCCTGTTTCAAAAAAAGGAAGACGCGTTTAGTAAATAATCCATGACCCCGTTTTTACAGCTTCCACCGACCCTAAACCACCTTCTATAATATGCTTACACAAGCAAGTGTATTTAAAGCGACTACTTACATTATCGCCACCGTTCTTTAGTGACTATTAAATGATTTAAAATCGGATTTGGTTTTCATTTTAAATATTTAATTGCTGCATTTACGTACAGTACTGGCGTTTTTCCTCCTAAGTCAAAAAATGAGGACGTTTTCCTCATTTGTGCATATCATTAAAAGAACAACCCGCCTGAAAGTTTATAACTGGCAATGTGTTACAAGATTTGCTATTACTATTAAAAATAACTAAGAGGACATACTTTGCTCGTAAAAAGAGGAAAGTGTCCTCTGATAAAGCTATTATATGTTTAGGGAATGTTCAGAGTATGGATGAAAAATTTGAAGAAGTAGTCGGCCGGTATTTAGAAAAAGCGATTGAAGTTGAAACTGAGACTTCAATGTCTCAAGCAAGCTCTTCAATGCTATTTGCTACCGCTTGCTACAATGCTCAAAACATTCTTGATAAATCATCCCCAAACAACCTCGAAGCTAATATTACAGAGTATATTGAAATGTATGAGGATATGCTTAGGAACTCTATTGAGCACTACTCCAGCAAATAAACATATAACAAGTGACTATGGTGTCAATTCCTAATTTCAAACCATTTTAGGATCCCACATGACACCATCCCTCACCATAGAATTTATGATTACTATAAGCTTTCTTATACAGGCAATAATAGCCACTTTCTTAGGTTTCCCTGCCGCGACTAGCCGATGATAAATAGCTTTAAATTTAGGGTTACATTGGATAGCTGACATCATTGCCATATACATTGCGGTTCTAATTTTTGGCCGTCCACCTCGTATCATCCGTTTACCCTGATAAGCACCACTTTCTCGATTAAATGGTGCAACACCAACCAGTGATGCAGCCTCTTTATTGTTTACACACCCAAGCTCAGGCATGTCACTAAGTAAGTTAAATGCGACAACATTCCCAACGCCAGGCACACTTTGAATAATGTCATTCTTGACCTTATATTCGTCACATTCTTTGATGAGTTTTTGTAGTTTCAAATCTACTTTTTCAATCTGATTTTTTAATGCCGTTAGGATAGGTTTTATTAGTGATGATATTGTTTTTGGCATTATTTGTGAACGATTTTTCTCCATCGTTTGCATATCCATTAACTGCCTTCTTCTAGAAAGTAAATCACTCATCAAGCGCATCTGCTCTGGCTTTAAAGAAGAGAGTGGTGGCTTTATTGCTTCACCAAAATGAGCGATGAGTTGCGCATCAAGTTTATCTGTTTTTGCTTTTTGGCCAATAGCGCCTGCGAAACGTTTAATATTAACGGGATTAGCAACAACGAAAGGGATATTCGCTTGAGCACACGCCATAATAAAGGGGTGTTCAAGGCGCCCAGTTGCTTCAATAGTAACACGCGTTATTGGGTGCTTTTTTAGTGTTTTTATAGCGTGTTTAATGCCGCCGTCATTGTTTTCTACGGTGAAATATATATCTAAAGGTCGGATGTAAATATCGAGTTGAGTTTTACCTGTATCGACACCGACGTTAATTTCATTTTGATTATTGAGTGTATTCATAATAAGCTGACTCTGCCTTGCGATTCGGGCTCGAGGCCCCGTTGACTATCCGAGTTTAATGCTTGGAGTTTATACAGCGTTCTTTCTTGTTATCGGTCTCTCAATAGAGGAGCCTTCAATCAATCGAACTACTGTATAAAAG
>NZ_AUTN01000141.1:0-2844 GCF_000497955.1 Pseudoalteromonas sp. TAE56 | reverse complement strand
GAAAATAACTCCGTAATGGCAGTTTTAACTTTTACTGAATGGTTTTTAATTTATGCTAATAGCTTTTCGCAGTTACTGATATTCGCTCGCCGCTTTCGCTTTAAGTTTTCACAGTAACTTGCTTGTGAGGTCGGCCTGCCTACTGCGCCGTGAAATACGCGCGTAAATTGCGTAGTGAGTTTTAGCCAGTTATCTGGGGATATATTAAGCCTTTCTAGTAAAGGAAGGTTCATATTATCAATATGCCCGCGTTTATCCTCTCGTATTATTCGCCCTGTTAACTCAACAAGTTCAAGGTACGATTTAAGCTCAAACGGCAGCCCTTTAGGCATAATCTGACGTGGCATGCCTGCAAAACGTAGTAACTGCTTAGGTTGTTTACCTTCTCCCGCGCATGTTAAGCGATTTTGTACACTGGTATGGTCTGACTCTTCTGGTGTGTTAGCCATTTTAGCCCTCATGGGATTTAAATCGACATAGGCCATACAAGCTGCAAGTGCTGCTTCATCTAGTAATGCTTGCGATTTGAATCTCCCCTCCCAAAATCTACCCGTGCAGTTATCTTCTTTATTTGCTCTGCGGGCAATGTCTTCATTTAATAGCCGCATAAACCAGCTGATACTTGATAAGCGTTCGCGGTATTGCTTTACTGTTTGATTAAAAAAGATAAGTTCAACTTTACTTAGCTTTTCACCTTGTACATATTTTTGCGTTAACAATGTGCCTTTACAGAGTTTATGCCAGCGAATAACAATCGCTTTATCATTCAGCCTGTTTGCTTTCTTATCATCTACATATAGTACCAAATGAGTGTGATTACTCATTACGGCATAAGCACATACATCAATACAAAATATTTTTGCGAGCATAAGTAACTTATCTTCAACCCAACCTCTACGATGCTCGTAAGATTGACCTGTAAAACGGTCTTCGCCACATAAAAATGCACGACGCACGCAACGTGAAATACAATGGTAGTATTTTGTATCAACCAAACTTACTTGACGTTTTCTCGCGATTGCCATAAGACACCCAGCTTGTTTTTTGCACTAAACAAAGGCTAGCCTCTAACTCCGTAAAGTGCAAAATTTAGGATGGGTGTCTTGTTTATTGTTGTTTATTGTGTTTATTGTTGGCTAAATTTTACTAGTCGTCCACCTCAGGGCGTGTTGTTATGTTAATAGAGCTCTCTAGTAGCGACAGCATTAGTACCAAAAGCTGAACTTTCCACATTTAAATCCTCATGTTCCTCCAAGCACACATACTTCATTAATTGTCTTTTTATCGTATAACCACCGCTACTAGATGTTGTAAAATAATCTAGCTGGGGCTCTTTTCTTAATTGCATGTGCTCAAGCATTTTGAATTTAATTAACAAAATCCTAAATTGCCCAGCATCAACGCTTTTACAAATGCAATTAAAAAATAAAATTGATAATTCATTTGTGGATAATTGAGCACGAAGTATTCTTGCGTATTTAAACTTAAGTTCATCTGAACACGATGAATCATTTATAAATTTTAAAATTTGAAATAAACCACGAAAATAGTGGCCTACAATATGGTTTTCAGTATCTTGAAATTTTGAGTAGTTCTCAAGAGATTTTTCTGGATGATTTTCTTCATAAATCCAACTTACAATTGAGCCAAAAACTGCTCTTCCAGAAGTATCTGCTTTGTTTGTGTTTATCGCACAGCACAATACAGAGTTATTAAATACTAATGAATCTATATTTTCATTGTGAATCTTAAGCATATTAAAGAATGTATTCTCTAATATTTGCTGTTTACCTGACTCACTTTGCTCAGCTAAAGCATCAGCGGTTCTTGAAAACTCTCTTCGAGCAAGTGCTAGTTCTGTTTTTTGCATTACAATAGTAATTAACAAGCCAAGAAACATTAAAAAAGTTAGAATAGGGTTTAATACACCACCAAAAAAATCACCAAATTCACCAAGTTTCCATTCACTCAAACCTAAAAAGTTCAGCCTGAGTAGTAGATTAAGTAATAAAACGAAGATAGATGAAAATAACGCAAATCTAAAAATATAAAATAAATGTTTAGTTGTTTTATCTTTAGTTTTACCGACTAAATTTATGAATGCTCTAAAAACCTTTTTCTCATAATAGCTATATTTATTTTTAATTTTTTTTGATAAAGACAAATGCTGATCCTTCAATTATTAACATAACGCCTAAATAAGAGGCGTATAATAGCTGGCTAAAATTAGTGAGGCACGAACGACAGCCAGCTGTTAGACGTCCTGCTTAATTTTCTTGTATGGATAATAAACCCATAAATTAATTAATACTTTAACCAAGCTCGGATAATGTGAGGCCCAAGCTTTGGCTGCAACCAAAGTCTTTTATACAGTAGTTCGATTGATTGAAGGCTCCTCTATTGAGAGACCGATAACAAGAAAGAACGCTGTATAAACTCCAAGCATTAAACTCGGATAGTCAACGGGGCCTCGAGCCCGAATCGCAAGGCAGAGTCAGCTTATTATGAATACACTCAATAATCAAAATGAAATTAACGTCGGTGTCGATACAGGTAAAACTCAACTCGATATTTACATCCGACCTTTAGATATATATTTCACCGTAGAAAACAATGACGGCGGCATTAAACACGCTATAAAAACACTAAAAAAGCACCCAATAACGCGTGTTACTATTGAAGCAACTGGGCGCCTTGAACACCCCTTTATTATGGCGTGTGCTCAAGCGAATATCCCTTTCGTTGTTGCTAATCCCGTTAATATTAAACGTTTCGCAGGCGCTATTGGCCAAAAAGCAAAAACAGATAAACTTGATGCGCAACTCATCGCTCATTTTGGTGAAG
>NZ_AUTN01000140.1:0-40012 GCF_000497955.1 Pseudoalteromonas sp. TAE56 | reverse complement strand
CGTAGATACCATCTCTTCTAATCAGCCTCAAGCTTTCTTTAAATAGCTTGGGGCTGATATTCAGTTTGATTCTTCACAACACCAAAACAGATATGTGTCAGCTTTCTCATTGCAGCACCAATTGCCTGCATTTTTGTTTTACCTTGCTCCACTAATCGCTTATTTTGGGCTTTTATATCTGGATTATGTTGTACAGCTACTACAGCAGCCATATACAATTTAGCCCTTATATACCCAGGCCCTTCTTTGCTTAAGGTTGTTTTTCCAGCCCGTTTGCCTGACTCATTAAGCTTAGGTATTAAGCCTAAGTAACAAGCTAATTGCTTGGCATTTTTAAACTGTTTACATGCCATCAAGGACACCATCATACGTGATATTACCTCTCCAACACCTTTGATACTTTGAAGCAATTGGCGGTTCTTTTTTAATTGTGGGTGTCTATCAATATGCTCATCAATGTCATTTTTTAGCTTACCCATCTCAGTTTTTAGTACAGCTATCATATCTTCAATTGACTGAGTAACTCGAGTAGATGCACCTGAGAAACCAACAGCTTCATAACGATTTTCTTCGCGACGTAAGTCTTGCTCAAGTGCTTCAAGTCTACGCGTCATTACTTTTAACTCTCTCGCTTCAACAGGCTCAGGCTGCCAACTTAAAAGTGAGTGCTGTTGGTCATGACCATAACGAGCAAGCATTGTGGCGTCTGACTTGTCTGTCTTATGGACAAGCCCTAATGAACTTGCGTACTGTTTTGCTTTACCAGGATTTACATGTAATAAAATAAATCCTTGCTCATATAGGAAATACATCAGCGGCTCGCTATAAACACCTGTGGGCTCTGTTGTAATAACAATATCTTGTGCTTCTAAATTTGTATTCTTTATCAACCAGGCAACTAACTCTTGATAGCCCTTCGGGTTATTTTTAAAAATCTTCGTTTTCTTTTTACTTTTGACTACATCGCGTAGCCAGGAAATATCTAACTTTTCTTTACCCACATCAATGCCAATAAAAGCTTTCATCTCTATCTACTCCCCTTGTACATGCAGCGTCACCCTTAGTTGGGGCGCTAGGATACCATTCAGTTTAATGGAGGTTAGGAAGTCAGGGCTCAATCTACGTCACAGCATTTTCACACTCTGGTTGGGTACGAGCTCACTGTCTTCCGATGTGACAAGTGCTAGCTAAACACTCATCAAGAAGAGATACAAGGTTGGGTTGAGTGAAACGAAACCCAACGATACGTTGAAGTGAAGTATTTTAGCTAAACTTTAATTGTATATAGAAAGCTCTAAGCCCTTTGGGTTTAGGGCTTTTTTGTTTTACCTGCAGCAGTAAGGATAGTAATTTGATAATGATCTAAAAAGTCGTTTAATTTATATTCTTCATTTTTTTTGTGTGACTTGCCTATATTACTATGGGATACCCAATGCTCTAATATATCAAACAACATACCCTGCCTTAAACTTGAGAAGCACATAGGTGATAGACTATTGCCATCATCGAATAAACTAGACTGTAAACCGTAAATATCAAATATTGAATAAATTACAGTTATAATATTTTCACTACTTATCGAAAAATGTTTAATTCCTAACGTCTGACAAATTTCAAAGTGATATTCTTCAATGCCTGTTAATAAAATGAAATACGGACTTTATACGTAACTTATTTAGATTAATTACATTTAAATTTTCTTTAGTTGGCTTCTCATAGAATCGTGTAAAAATAAGAGCTCCGTCTGAGCCTTTTATTGTTTTAAATTTACCATTGATGATTATTGACTCAAATTTTTCTTTAAAAAGCGAAAGTTCTTTATGGTACAAGTCGATAACGTGTTCAAAATTTTGCCTTTCGATATTTTCTTTTTGGTACAATAGGTTTTGTTGAAACTGTAATGCCCTGAAATTAGCCGCCGCTAATGTTCCTAATGGAATAGATGAACCAAGTACCCATAGAGGGACATTCATATAATTTAGGAAAATATCTAAACTTTCTTTACTTGGCCAAGTAATGCTCAAATTGTTATTAACCCAAATAAATAACAGCAAAACGATTGAAAGTAGTGTGGGGATAATTAAAGCGATTCTGAAGATACTGTATGTAAATACGCTTTGTACTTTTGAGAAGTCTGCGGCTTGCTCTTTCAATTTAAAATTCCTTTTCACTGTAGTGTTAGTTCAGTACATACCTTCAGCACTGGAGCTAAATAGATCTCTACTGAATACTATAAGTAAATTAATATATTGGACTACTGCTTCTATACTTTTACAATTTATTGTTTAAATGAATTATAAGTATCCCCGAAAGCATTAAAATTGAAATGATCATTTTTGGCTAGCTTTTTTAGTCTTTGTGGGTAATAAAAATTAACGCCGAGTTAATCGTTACTGATAAGCGAACAACCTCCCAAAACCAAAAAAGCACTTATAAAAATAAGTGCTTTTGTTGGTTTGCTCAATTAGTGTGGTTTACAGCGCGTTAAATACGTCGTCTGTTTTAGCTGCGCAAATAAAATCGTTTTTATGTAGGCCTTTAATTGAATGGCTCCACCATGTAACCGTTACTTTGCCCCACTCGGTTAATAAACCTGGGTGATGGCCTTCGTCTTCTGCCATATCGCCTACTTTGTTAGTAAACGCGATGGCTTGTTTAAAGTTTTTAAATTTATAAACACGCTCAAGTTGCATAATGCCGTCGCGTACTTCTGGTACCCAGTCTGGGATTTTAGTAATTAATTGTGCTAACTCTTCGTCAGATACTTTTGGCGCATCTACATGACAGGCTTCGCATTTTTGTGCACTTAATGAAGACATTCTAAATCCTTACTTTTAGCTTTTTTAGCATTAATGTTTAACTGGCTAATTTTTCTTTTGGTGGAAATTTTGGGTCGTGCAAGCCAAGTTCTTTAGCTCGCTCAACCAAAGTCATAATATCCATTTGCGATATATCAAACAGATCATGAATCGAATTTATGGTGTAGTACTGTGGCTGCATAATATCAATACGGTACGGCGTACGCAGTACATCAAGCACATTCATTGGGCTGATTTCTGGCGTGTTTGAGTATACGTACTGAGTTTCACCTGGGCTTGATAAAATACCGCCGCCGTAAATACGCAAGCCGTCTTCGGTTTGCATTAAACCAAATTCAACTGTAAACCAGTATATACGCGCAAGGTATACACGATCCTTTTTCTGCGCTGCGTAACCTAATTGCCCGTACTTGTGCGTAAACTCGGCAAAGTCAGGGTTAGTTAGCATGGCGCAATGGCCAAATATTTCATGAAAAATATCTGGCTCTTGTAGGTAGTCAAATTCTTCGCGGCTACGAATAAATGTAGCTACCGGAAACTGCTTGTTTGCCAGTAATCTAAAAAACTCATCAAAGTCGATAAGCGCAGGTACTGGCGCGACTTGCCAACCGGTAGTGGCTAGTAACACTTCGTTTAGTTCGCTTAACTGCGGAATACGATCGTGCGGCAGGTTAATCTTTTTTAACCCTTGCATGTACTCGTTGCAGGCTTTGCCTTCAATGCATGCAAGTTGACGCGCTACAAGCTCAGACCAAATTTTATTTTCTTCATCACTCCAGTGTATAACACCATTTTCGTCTGGTGTTTTGGATGTGTATTTACTTGCTTTAGCCATAAGTACCTTCTTGGGTGTGAGCCCTAAATCGGTGTCAGTGTGATACTCAAACCTATTGAATATCGAATGACCCCATACTATGCAAAAGTGAAGAAAAGTTTAATAGATAGGCTAACATCAGTATTTGTCGCGATCACTTAGATCGTAAAGTTAAAATTACACCTGTGGCACATTAAAAATACAGGCCTTTAAATAAAGGCCTACAGCTTATTTTTAGGTGTACATAATTAAATACACCTAACCAATATTAGTAAAAGCTTGGTCTAAATCACTAATAATGTCGTTAACATCTTCAAGCCCAACCGAGAGTCTGATCAGCCCATCACTTATTCCAGCCGCGGCNGGCTCGCTCCTCTGGCGTATAAGGCGAGTGAGTCATAGATGCAGGATGCTGAATCAGTGTTTCAGCGTCGCCGAGGCTTACTGCAAGTGTACAAAGTTTCATACTATCAATAAATTGTGCGCCATCTTGTAGCGTGCCTTTTATTTCAAATGCAATAACACCACCAGCGGCTTTCATTTGGTTGCCAATAAACTTATGACCTGGGTGCGATTTAAGCCCTGGGTAATATACGGTACTTACTTGTGGGTGCGCTTCTAGATATTGCGCTATTGTTTGTGCACTCTGACAATGGCGTTCTATTCTAATGGCGAGTGTTTTTAGGCCTCGATTAATTAGCCATGCATCGTGCGGGCTTATGGTTGCACCAATGTCTTTTAGTACGGTCATTTTAATGTGTGTTATGTGCTCAAGCGATCCACATACAATACCGGCGACTACGTCTCCGTGACCATTTAAATACTTGGTCGCACTGTGCATTATAATGTCGATACCGTATTTTTTTGGTGATTGCAGTAGCGGCGTTAAAAAGGTGTTGTCGACCACACTAATTAAGTTGTGCTCTTTAGCAACTGCGCCAATGAGTGCCAAATCAATAACCGCCATAGTGGGGTTGATTGGCGTTTCTACAAATATCATTTTTGAATTAGGTTTGATGGCAGCGCGTAGCTCGTCCTCGTTGGTCATATCAACAAACGTGACTTCAATTCCCCAGCGCAGCAACATGTGCGAGAAAAACGCAAAGGTACAGCCATACAAAGCACTTGAGGCAACGAGGTGATCCCCCTGCGATAAAAAGCTCAGTACTGAGGCAGATACAGCCCCCATACCTGTTGCGGTTGCAGCAGCTGCTTCACAACTCTCTAGTTGAGCAACTTTTTGCTCAAGCTCTGTGGTTGTAGGGTTTCCTAAGCGCGTATAAATATAGCCAGGTTCGTCGCCTGCAAAACGCGCAGCACCTTGTGCGGCGTTTTCAAAATGAAAGGTAGAGGTTTGATACAAAGGAGAAGTAAGTGCGCCGTGCGGGTCGTTTGCTTTTTGTGGTCCGTGAATACACTGGGTGTTTATATGATGCTTGCTCATTGTAGGCTCATTTTTTTGATTATTATGTTTTTGCGATTCAACAATCAAAACGTATGCGCTTACAAACAGCAAGCATGCCGGATGCTCAGATGGCTATTTGTGTAAAAACCGTGCAGCGCACGTTTGTACACAAATATTGCCACCAGGGCGTGTTGACCTTTGTGGATTGAAATTTGTTCAATCTAGGGGCGATTAAATCGCGGCGCGAGGTTTGTAACCTAGTGGGCTCGGTAACTGCTCCTGCGTTACCCTACTGGCTTACATCCATGTAAGAATAAGTAAAAACCGAGCAAAGCTTCCGCGTCCTGCTCACGCCCCTTACCTACATCCATGTAGGCAACAAAGAGTTAATCGTCCCTGGAAAGAACCCAACGGGCAGCGTATGTTTGGCATTTATGCTGCGTTATCGCCTATTTATGGGGAATAACCACACTTCATAAGCTCTGCCTTGCCTAAACACCAAACACACTGCTGCAAATTCAACCATCAAAGATCAACACGCCCTCGTATTTTATTGTGTTGACTCCGCCTTTTTACGGCTCATAATTTTACCTGCGATGCTTTGCACAGTGCCTTTTAACAAGCTTCGCTTGTTTTCAAGCCTTGGTAATGGGCGGCTAAGCTCCATTGCTTTGTAACCAATACGCGCTGTAAAAATACCGGCGCTTACGCCCTGCGCAGCCCGACCCGAAAGTTTACCTAGTAGCTCAGCACTTAGTGCAGTTGCAGCAAGGTCAGATACAAGCTCAGCACTGCCTACAAACATTACTTGTTTTATCAGCATACGGTAAAGCTTAATACGGCTTGCGTAACCAAAACCAATGCCATAGATTTTACCAATTTGTTCTATTAACTTAGTACCGCGCCAAAGCACGGCCATCATATCCACCAGCGCAAGTGGGCTTAGGGCAACTAGCAGTGCAGATTCAGTCGCAAAACGATTTATAAGCTTTTTAGCTTTGGTGTCTTGAGTTACTAATAAACTGTTGGCGTACAGTGTCATTATTTCTTTGTCGCTGTGATGCATCGATACTTGGTTTTTAAAGATTTCAAAGTTATCAAGCTCTTGGTGTTTATTGAGCTTTTCGAGCCAAGGTAATGCACCACCTACTTGCTCACTATTTAAAAGCCTGTCGGCTTCAACTCGATGTAATTGGTTACGCTTTAAACTGCGCAGCATTCGGTACTCTCGCCACAATAAGCGCCCTATTAGCAGTACGCCACTTACAACCGCAGTTGAATAAACACTGCCTAAAATAATTGACTGCTCGAAAGCAAATACTAACGAGTACGCAAACTCTAAAAGCACCAGTACTATAAAACTAAGAGCAAAAACACCTTTAAGCGTTTGCCACTTTGACTTTTTATACACCGGTTCCAGATCTATTTCGGGCTCTAGTGCTTCATCTTCAAGTTCTTCGTAATCACTTTGCCCGTGCTGAATAATTTTTGCAGGTGCTAAAACGGGTTCGTTTTGTTCAATGCTTTGCGTATCTATGCGACGCCCTGCTTGAAATGTTTGGTTTGACTCACTCATGTTAATTTGTCTCCTAGCAGGTACTGCATGACATGATCTAATCGAATATGTTTTAGTTGTTTATCGGGGCTCGGTATTGGAGAAAACGATAAAAACTCAAATCCCTGTGCTGGCCACTCACTTTTATTAAGCATCCGCGAGGGAGGTTGCGGCGGTAAATAGGTAAGCCAATCAGGCTCGTGTAATGGTTTACCGTAAATACAGTCAAGCGTTTGGCCTTTGTCGGTAATTTGGCGCGGCTGCGTTGCTGTAATTGACGACATGGCCATGGTCTCTATTTTTACACCATCAAACTTTAAATGATTACTTTGCTCATGCACGAGCGAATCAAGTAGCAGTGCTAAATCTTTATGGTGTTTTGCACTTATGTGATCGGATTTATTAGCTGCAAATAATATTTTGTCTATGTTTGGCTTAAATAAACGTTTAAAAAAGCCTGATTCACCATAATTAAAGTGTGCGAGTAATTGGTTTATTACACTGCTTTGCTCTTGAAGGGTTTCGTGCCCTTCGTTTAATGCACTAAGTACATCTACAAGTACGATTTGGCGATCAAAGTGCCTAAAATGCTCATTATAAAATGGTTTTACAACTTCTTTTATATAGGCGTTAAAGCGCTTAATTAAATGCGCTAAATTAGAACCCGCAACGACATCGTCGCTATTTACTTCGCCCGATACCGGAAAAAACAATAACAATGGCGCCCCTTGTAAGTCGCCAGGCATAAGCATACGCCCAGGTTGCAGCATGGCAAGTTTGGTGTCTTTTTTAAGCCCTACTAACATGCTTTGATAAAGCTGAGCAATATGAGCCAGTGCGTTTTCATCTACAGGTGCATTTAAATCAAGTTGCTCAACGGCTGCTAGAAAATCACTTGATGTATTTACACGCGAAGGCTGAGTTAATAACGGATATTGCTGCTCGCACCATTGAGAATAGCTTTGCTCAAGCATAGGTAAATCGAGGAGCCATTCGCCTGGGTAGTCAATAATATCTAAATAAAGCGTTGATTGCGGCGAAAAGTGGCCACGCAGCCCTGCGTTGCTTTGATACTTTATTGCCAAGCGCAAAGTATTAATCCGCTCGGTTGATGCAGGCCATGTAGGCATCCCATCGCTGGGTAATAATGAATTTAGCGCGCGCGTATAATTAAACGTAGGAACTTTTAACGCCTCTTGCGGCACAACTTTAGTGGCCACATGGCGGTGCTCGCGCATTACATCAAAAAAAGGTAAGTTTTTATCGTCCGCTTGGGTTGTTAAGTGTTTAACAAGCGCGGTAATAAAGGCTGTTTTACCACTACCACTTAGGCCAGTTACGGCAAGTTTTACGTGTTGGTCTAAACTGCGATGAAGGGCTTTTTGTGCTTTGCCTTTAATACTTTTAAAGGTCTTTTTTGCAAATGATTGGCTCATAAAGTGTCTTGCACCTAATTTGCCGTAATTTATCACGCTGCAAATAAGGTGCTATTAAATCCTTTAAAGTTTGTTAATTTCACGGCTCACCGTAAACTCGCTTGAAGTTACATGACGCTCCATATCTTGAAGGCGAGTATCTACACGCGTTAAACGCTCTTTTAAATCTTGCAATGCGCGGCGCGGTGGCTCGCCCTTTTGCCATACTTTAAATTTTACTTCTAGCGGATCGTCAGTTTTAGTTGAGCTTTTAGTTTGCACTGTTGCGGGCTCTTTTTTATCTAAAATGAACCAGGCTGCAATATACGCTACCACAAATAATGGGCCACCCGTTAGCAGTACCGCACTAACAAATATAATGCGAACTAACCATAACTCCATATTAAAGTAGTCACTTAATCCCGCACATACTCCGGCTATTTTACCGCGTTGTGGGTCTCTTAATAATTCGCGTTTGGCACTCATACTTTGCGTCTCCATTGTGGTGACTCTTGATCAAGTAATGCTTCAAGTGTTTCAACCCTGTCTGCCATTTTTTCGGCTTTATGTGCAAGCTCAAGTAACTGGCGATGTTCGTGTTCACTTAAACCTTGGCTTACTTGTTTTTTGCTACGGTAATGTAAAATTAACCACAGCGGTGCAACAAAAATCATAAATATAACAAATGGTACAATTATTACGTCTGAATCAAACATAATCCTCTCCTGACAATCCGTTTTGATGTTTTTAAGCAGTGGGGCACTTTAAGTACCCCTTTATAAGTTATTTATCAGCTAGCTTCTTTTTAAGTTCAGCTAGCTCATCATCTATCTTTTCATTTTTTTGTAGATTAGCAATTTCGTCCGCTAACGTCTTTTTACCTAAATCGTACGACTCAATTTGAGATTCTAGTCCATCAATTTTTGTTTCGTAACGTTCAAAGCGATTAAGTGCGTCTTCTACTTTAGAGCTATCAAGCGTCTTTTTCACTTCAAGGCGCGACTCAGCTGAACGCTGGCGAAGTATAATCGCTTTTTGACGAGATTTCGCATCTGCTAGTTTTTCTTGTAGCGTCGTTACTTCTTGTTGTAGTTTCTCAATATGAGACTCTACATGTTCAAGTTCACTAGTGACTGAAGCAACGGCATCTGCCGACTTTTGCTTTTCAAGTAAGGCTGAACGCGCTAAATCGTCGCGGTCTTTACTTAAAGCCAGTTCGGCTTTATCCTGCCAATCGCTTACCTGCGCTTTAAGTGTATCTAAGCGGCGTACAATTTCTTTTTTCTCAGCCAATGTTTTAGCTGATGTAGAACGTACTTCAACAAGCGTATCTTCCATTTCTTGAATAATCAGACGAACCATTTTTTCTGGGTCTTCTGCTTTATCTAAAATGGCGTTGATATTAGAATTAACAATATCTGCAAAACGTGAAAAAATTCCCATAACATTTACCTCTGTAATTAAAACGTAGTTAGTCTGCTATAACTAGTATCAATATGCTTGCCAACTTTTTAAAAGTTAAAATACACTTTATTTTCATTACGTTAAACTAAATATACAAATTTCTTTAGTTATCCCTAATTATGAAATACACTAACTGTTAGTAAAAATGACCAAGAGTTAGGAAATATGAGCCAATATCGCCAACAGGATAATTTACTCGGCCAATCAGATAGCTTTCTGTCTGTACTCGATCAGGTATCGCAACTGGCTAATTTAGATAAACCGGTACTTATTATTGGTGAACGCGGCACAGGTAAAGAGTTAATAGCAGCACGCTTACACTTTTTATCAAAACGTTGGGATCAAAACTACGTAAAACTTAACTGTGCAGCGCTTAACGAAAACTTACTCGAAAGTGAGTTATTTGGCCACGAAAGCGGTGCTTTTACGGGGGCAAGTAAACGTCACGAAGGTCGTTTTGAACGCGCTAACAGTGGCACACTGTTTTTAGATGAATTAGCTAATACCTCAGCTATGGTACAAGAAAAACTGCTGCGCGTTATAGAATACGGTGAGTTTGAACGTGTTGGCGGCAAACAAACTGTAAAAGTAGATACCCGCTTAGTATGTGCGACAAATGAAGATCTTCCTTATTTGGCCGAGCAAGGTGAATTTAGAAGTGACTTACTCGACCGTTTAGCCTTTGATGTAATTACCCTGCCACCACTGCGAGAACGTCAAGACGATATTATGCTTCTTGCTGAGCAGTTTGCGATGAATATGGCACGCGATTTAGAGTGGGAACTGTTTAGCGGTTTTACTCGAAGCGCAACAGAAACACTGCTTAGTTATGATTGGCCTGGTAATATTCGTGAACTTAAAAATGTGGTTGAACGTAGTTTGTATCGCCATGGTAGTGAACATATCCCCGTTCACCAGATTATTTTAGACCCATTCGATAGCCCATTTAGACCAAAAACGCGCATAAAAGCACCTATAGCGGCTCAAACTGTTAATGCAGAGCCTATTGCTGTTGCGCCACCGATTGCTCAAGCAAGCAGTAATATAGCCGTTGATATTCAATTTCCATGTAGCTTAAAAGAGCGCTCAAACGACTTTGAAATAAACATGATTAATAAAGCGCTCGAACATAGCCAATTTAATCAAAAGAAAACTGCAGAAGTACTTGGTTTAACGTATCATCAATTACGTGGTTATCTTAAAAAATACAACTTGTTGGATCAACAATAGTCAGAGGTTATGCGGGTGCATAAATTATTACTTGTTTTGCTTGCCACCACTTTAGTTGGTTGCCTTGATAGCAAAGAAGAAATCATAGAAGAAAAAAACCAAGGCTTAGTTTATTGCGCTGAAGCTAACCCTGTGTCGTTTAATCCGCAAGTAACGACCACCGGTTCAACTATTGATATAATTGCTAACCAATTATACGACCGCCTAATTAGCATTGACCCTGTTACGGCAGAGTTTCAAAGTGAATTAGCAACCGATTGGAAAATTAGTAAAGATGGTAAATCGGTTACCTTTACCTTGCGTAAAGGTGTAAAGTTTCATACAACTTCTTATTTTACGCCGTCGCGTGATTTTAACGCCGACGACGTTATATTCACCTTTAGCCGATTATTCGATGTATACAATCCATACCACTTTGTGGGCGATGCCAATTACCCGTATTTTCAAAGTGTGGGGATTGATCAACTCATTCGTAAAATTGTGCGCGTGTCTGACTACCAAGTGCGCTTTGAGTTATTTAATCCTGAAAGTAGCTTTTTAGCTAATATGGCTACCGACTTTGCTGTGGTACTTTCAGAAGAATACGCCATGGAACTTAAGAAAAACAAGCAAGAAAACTTGTTTGATCAGTATCCTATTGGCACCGGCCCGTATATTTATAAAGAATACCGTCGAGATCACCTTGTACGCTTTTACCGTAATCCACTTTATTGGAAGCACGACGTTGTCCTTGAACAATTAGTTTACGATATAACGCCTAACGGCACTACGCGCATAGCAAAAATGCTGACTAAAGAGTGCGATGTAACGGCTCATCCAAGTAGTGCGCAATTGAGTATTTTAGCGCAACGTGATGATATAAATATTGAAAAAGAAACAAATTTAAACATAGGGTATTGGGCATTTAATACAGAACGTGCCCCGTTCGACGACTTGCGCGTGCGCCAAGCACTCGCGCATGCAATAGATGTAGATAAAATAATGCAAGCGGTTTATTACGGTAACGGTACTCGCGCACAATCTATTTTACCGCCAACCTCTTGGGCGTTTGAGCCGCAAGAAGATATACCTACATTTGATCCAGAACTCGCTAAAAAGTTACTAATTGAAGCAGGCTTGCCTGATGGCTTTGATATGACAATATGGGCAATGCCTGTAAGTCGTATTTATAACCCCAACGCACGTAAAATGGCTGAGCTTATGCAAAGTGATTTACGCAAAGTGGGCGTTAATGTAAGCATTGTAGAGTATGAGTGGAACACGTTTATTCAACGTATTGGCGAGCACAGGCACGACAGTGTATTACTTGGTTGGGCCGCAGATACACCCGATCCTGATAACTTTTTTAGCCCACTGTTGAGCTGTACCGCTACTTTTAGTGGTAAAAATCCAGCAAACTGGTGTAATCCTCAATTTGATCTATTGCTTACTCAAGCACTCGATACGACTGATTTAAACAAACGTAAAAAATACTACGAAGACGCACAAAGCTTAATTATTAAAGAGCTGCCATTATTGCCTATTGCTCATGGCCTGCGCTTTCAAGCAAGTAGCGCAGATGTGGAAGGCATAACACTTGGCCCGTTTGGCGCTATTTCGCTTGCCAATGCGAGGAAAAAATAATGATCTTAGATTATATTTTGCGCCGCCTTGGTTTGTTCTTTTTTATGATACTGATGCTCAGCGTATTTACGTTTTCACTGGCGTATTTATTTCCCGGTGATCCGCTAAGTAATTTAAGTGGCATACCAAGTAGTAACTTTGCACAGCATAGTGAGCTTGAAGACAAATATTTATATAACAGCAATTACTTTATGCAATACATTGCCTTCCTGGGGCGAATATTCCAAGGTGATTGGGGGCTTTCGTTTGCCTCTGGTAACAGTGTGTTTAGCCATATAGTTGATTTGCTACCGGCTACTTTAGAGTTAAGCGTGTACGCATTAATAGTATCGGTTGTTATTGGTGTACCTACTGGTATTTTAGGCTCTGGCTATCATAAACGTTGGCCCGATAAACTTATAAACTCGACCACTATGGTGGGCTATTCAATGCCTGTATTTTGGCTCGCATTGTTATTAATAATGGTTTTTTCGTTAAAGCTTGGCTGGTTTCCTATGTCAGGCCGAATGGGGCTCCTTTATGAGATACCCGCAAATACTGGGTTTATTTTAATTGATATTGCACTGGCTGGTTTTCCATATAAAGGGATGGCCTTTATTGATGCGCTACGCCATTTAACGCTCCCTACTATTGTACTGGCTATGTATCCGACCACTGTATTAGTGCGCTTTACTCGCGAATCTATGCTTAAGGTAATGGATCAAAACTTTATTAAAACAGCTAGGGCAAAAGGCCTTAACCGCCGCCAACTTATCATGCACCATGCACTGCGTAATGCATTACTGCCGGTAATTAAGCAAATTGGTTTGCAATTTAGTACGCTGATAACGCTTGCGATGATTACCGAAGTCATTTTTTCGTGGCCGGGTATTGGCCGGTGGTTAATCGATAGTATTTATCAGCGTGACTTTCCAGCAATTCAAGGCGGATTAATGGCAGTGTCTTTATTTGTTATTTTAGCCTCTATTACAGCTGAACTTACTTACACTTTATTCGATCCACTCTCGCGGAATCAGGCCCATGGCAAAGTTTAATTTATTTTCTGAAGAGTCGAATAAATCGCCACTTGCGCGATTTTGGCGAAAGTTTAAAAATAACCACCCTGCTTTGGTTGGTTTATGGATATTTATGGCGTTTGCATTATTGGCCGCCACCGCTCCTTTTTTAGCCCCTTATGGTGTAAACCAACAGCATAGTGATGCACTACTTATTCCACCATCGTGGCGAGAAATGGGCGATGTACGCTTTATTTTAGGCACCGATGATTTAGGTCGCGATGTACTCTCGCGCTTAATGAATGGTGCTACGTATACATTTGGGCTTTCTGTTGTAGCCGCCCTGATCACAACTATTTTTGGTGTATTAGTGGGTACTTTTGCAGGAATTAGCAAAGGACTTCGTTCAAGCTTTTTAAATCACTTACTTGATATAACCCTTTCTATTCCTTCTTTGTTATTAGCAATAATAATAATCGCCATACTCGGCCCGGGTTTAATGAATACCGTATGGGCAATTATTTTAGCGTTACTGCCGCAATTTATTCACTCAGTGCGTAACCTGATTGTTGATGAATTAAGTAAAGATTACATTACTGCGTTTAGGCTCGATGGTGCGTCTAATTGGCATATTATATCGCGTGGTATTTTCCCTAATATTTATGAGCATATTGTGGTTATATTCACGATGGCGCTTTCTACCGCTATATTAGACATTTCAGCACTGGGATTTTTAAAATTAGGAGCTCAGCCACCGACGACCGAATGGGGCGCAATATTAGCCGAAAACTTAGGCCTTATTTATTTAGCACCTTGGACTGTAGCGCTACCTGGTGTACTGTTATTTTTAGCCGTGTTATCTACTAATTTAGTAGGCGATGGCCTGCGACAAGTGCTAAAAGCACGTAAGGCTGATTAAATGCAATTACTCGATGTTCGTAACTTAACAATTGAACTACGTACCTCTGAAACTGTAATTAGAGCCGTAGACAGAGTGAGCTTTAGCTTAAAAGAAGGGGAAGTACATGCGCTTGTGGGCGAATCGGGCTCTGGTAAAAGCCTAATAGCAAAAGCGATTATTGGTGTATTAAACGAACGCTGGGATATTACGGCCGACCGTATTCATTGGCGCGGCGTAGACTTAATGCGTTTAAGCCCAGAAAAACGCCGTAAGATAGTAAGCCAAGATATAGCGATGATTTATCAAGATCCAAGTAGATGCCTTGACCCTACCGCTAAAATATTTGATCAAATTGCTGAAACACTCCCAGAGGTCGCAACTAAAGGTTTCTTTTTAAAACGCAACCGCGAGAGAAAAGACAGAGTAAAAGCGCTTATTCATAAAGTGGGTATTAAAAACCACGAAGCGGTACTAAGTAGCTACCCTCATGAGCTCTCAGAAGGCGTATGTCAAAAAGTAATGATTGCAATGGCCATTGCCCGCACTCCAAAGCTATTGATAGCTGATGAGCCAACTACAGCGCTTGAGAGCACAACTCGCGCACAAGTATTTAGGTTATTAAAAAGCTTAAACCAACTTAAAAATATGTCTATTTTAATGATCTCTCATGAGCTTGAAGAGATTGCACATTGGTCGCATGGCATTCATGTTTTATATTGCGGGCAAATGGTTGAAGCAGGCCCAACCCATGAAATATTTAAACAGCCTCGCCATCCTTACACACAAGCATTATTAAAAAGCTTGCCAGACTACGAACAAGGTCTAGCGCATAAAGAACCTTTTTATGCACTTAAAGGGACTATCCCTACTCTGCAACATTTACCTATTGGCTGTCGCCTCGGGCCGCGTTGCCCGCAAGCACAAAAAGCCTGCGTGGTAACGCCAGCCCTTACTAAGCATCATGGTCATAGTTATGCGTGTCATTTTCCGTTAATTAAGGACATGAAGTAATGCAGCCGCTATTAAAAGTACAAGCACTATCAAAAACATTCAATGTGCGAGCGGGGCTTTTTTCACGTAAAAAGTTTGAAGTACTTAAAAATATTTCGTTTTGTGTGGGTAAAGGCGAAAGTATTGCCATAATTGGTGAAACAGGTGCAGGTAAAAGTACGTTGGCAAAACTACTTTCAGGAGCTGATACTGCTGATAGCGGGCAAATTTTACTCGAAAATAATATTATTGAAGATAATGGCGTACGCGATAATCAATGTCGGGATATTCGTATGATTTTTCAAGACTCAGCTGCATCGCTCAACCCGGGGCTAACCATTGGTGAAATGCTTGATGATTGCCTGCAATATAATACAGAGCTTGATGCCAGCGAACGAGCTGAAAAGATTGATGCAACGCTTTCAAAAGTGGGTCTATTAATCGATCATAAACACTACTACCCGCATATGTTTAGTGTGGGGCAACTACAGCGTGTAGCGTTTTCTCGTGCATTAATTTTAGATCCTAAGGTAATTGTGCTCGATGAAGCTGTTTCGTCTTTAGACCCTTCTATACGCGCGCAAATAGTGAATTTATTACTTAAGCTACAGCGCGACACTGGCCTTACGTATGTGATGATCACGCATCATTTAAGCCTAGTGCGCCACATCAGTGATTATGTGGTTGTACTCGACAAAGGCGAAGTGGTTGAATACGGCCCTACTGAAGATGTTTTTCAAAACCCCCAATCAAAAGTAACGCAGCGATTACTGAGCTGCTAAAAGCAGCTTTCTAATCACCAAACTCGACTTCTTTGCAATGTAACCTCGTTTATGAAGGTCTTTGTTAAATCCACAATTTAACAACTAAAACCATAAAGAGGATCTATGCTAAAAAAAACATTACTCACAGGCATCTCATCATTAGCGTTATTGCTGCTATCAACAACTTCAATAGCTGACGAAAACTCTGCCCCTAAAAGTTGGGTTGGTGGCGTTGATCATTTAGGTTTAACCGTATCAAACTTAAATGCATCCAAAGCATTTTTTACTGATGTACTTGGTTTTAAAACGCTAGGAAATGACCCGGCCTATCCCGCTTATTTTTTATCAAACAATAAAATAACCATTACATTATGGCGCGTAAAAAATGATGAAAAACGTGTGGAGTTTAATCGAGCAGAAAATGTGGGCTTACACCATTTAGCACTCAGTGTTGAAAGTATCAAAAAGTTAAGCGAGCTACATACACACTTAAAAATGCAAAATAATATTATCATAGAGTTTGCACCAGAAAACTTAGGTAAAGGTCCAACCCAACATATGATGATAAGAGAGCCTAGCGGCAATCGAATTGAGTTTATTGCCAGAGGTAATTAATATCAACCTGCAATAATGCTTAATTAAGCGAATTGGTAATATATCAACTTTGCTCAAGACAATAAAAAAGGCGCTTTAAAAGCGCCTTTCTTTATGAGCTAAAATTAATTATTCAACAGTTTGTGTAGCCGTTGGTAAGTTAAGTTCAGCATTTGCTTTCAGCGCTTCAATAAACACCATGTAGTTTTTATTAGCTTGCGCCATAGTAATGCTTTGTTTTGCTTGAGGGTCAATATTAGCTGCAACTTGTGCATCTGTTACCGACTTAAGCGCAACAATTGCTGCATCACCATTATTTAAATTAACAAGCTCAACTATCGCAGAGCCTGCTGGGTGAGCCATTTTGAATGCTTGAGTCACAATAGCAGGTGAAACAGTATAGCTTTGACGTGTTAACTGCGCTTCTTGACGAACAGTTAAGCTTTGCTCGCTCGCTACATCATTTAAGCTCTCACCTGCTTGTACTTCTGCAAATAAGCTACGCGCTTTTTCTTTAGCAAGCTCTGATGATTTTTCATTAACTAAACGCGCTTTAATTTGCTCGCTTACTTCATCCAGCGGTTTAGTAGCAGCAGCTTTATGCTCGTTAATACGAACAATAATTGCATGCTCCTCACCAAGCTCAATAACTTCAGAGTTTACTTTATCTTCAAGTAAATCAACTGATGTTAGTGCTGTTACAACTGCAGGGCTGTTTAACGGCTCCGGAAGAGCATTAAGTGCTAAAAGAGGCGTAGATTTAACTTCCACTTCAGCAACCTCTGCAGCATCGTCTAAGCGGTCTGAAATTTCAAATGCAAGTGCACCCATTTCAGTTTGCTTTTCGTAAAATGCATCTACTTTTTCAGCTTGTTCTAGTTCAGCACGTAAGTCAGCTTTAACATCGTCATACGCTTTAACTTGTTGTGGTTGAATGTCTGTAAGTTTAATTATGTGATAACCAAACTCAGAAGCAACAACCTCAGAAATGTCACCTTTGTTTTGAAGTGCGAAAGTCGCGTCTTCAAATGCAGGGTCCATTACGTCACGTTCTATCCATTCAAGATCGCCGCCCATTTCGGCACTAACGATATCGTCAGATGATGATTCTGCTAACTCAGCAAAGTCTGCACCTTGTTCTAGTTGTGCATGAAGTGCATTGGCTTTTTCTTTTGCTACGTCATCGTCTTCACTGTTATCAATTAAGATATGTGATACGCGACGCTTTTCTGGCTCAACGTATTGTGCTTTATTTTGCTCGTAATACGCTTTAACGTCATCCTCGGTTACCGATTCAACATTAATATCTGATGCTTTAAGCTCAATATAACTTACTGAGATAAGCTCTGGAGATAAAAATTGTGATGCGTTTAGCTCGTAGTAATCAGACACTTCTTGCTCTGATACTTCTACGTTCGCGGCAAGTGCTTCTTTATTAATAACTAAGTAATCAATGCTTCGAGTTTGCTGCTGCAGAGCGATTGCGCTTTTAAGCTCGCTCTCTAGTGCAAAGTCTGTACCTGCAACAGCAGATACTACCTGACTACGTGTCATATCTTTACGTAAGTATTCACGAAAAGCATCTGGTTGAAAGTTCATTTGACGAATTACTTGTAAGTAACGATCGTTATTAAACTTTTCACCAATTTGAAAGTACGGTAGTTCTAAAATTGTTTTACGTACACTTTCGTCGCTTACGCGAAGGCCTAAATCAGCCGCTAGCTGTGATTGCAATTCTTGTTGTACTAAGCGGTCAACTACACCTTGACGAATTTGCGCCATGTAATTTGGATCAGCGGCAATTTGTGTAAAGTATTCACCAAATTGTTGCTCTAAACGGCTTCGTTCATTTTGGTAAGCACGGTTAAAATCGGTTTGACTAATTTTAATTCCATTTACTTCAGCAACGGGTTGTTCTGTGGTTTGACCTAAGTAACTACCGATCCCTGCTAAGGCAAAAGATAAAATCACCGCGCCTAAAATTATTTTGGCTACAGGTCCTTGCGAACCTTCTCTGATTTTCTCAAGCATTTGTTTATCTCTTTTTGATCAAGGTATTTTACCTTGTCACATGTAAAAAAAGCGTATCTTACCAGATACGCTTTTTCACTTGAAGTAACTGGCGGTAAAGTTACTTAATTCATCTGTTGTGGTGAATCAGTAACTTTACACTCGCCATAACTAATGTGTTTAAAACAGTGATTAGTTTACTGCGTCTTTAAGCGCTTTACCGGCTTTAAAAGCAGGAATAGTTGCAGCAGCAATTTGGATTGTTTCACCAGTTTGCGGGTTGCGGCCTGAACGTGCAGCACGGTCACGTACTGAGAAAGTACCGAAACCAACAAGTGCAACTGAGTCGCCTTCTTTTAGCGCGCCAGATACAGATTCGATGAATGAATCTAGTGCACGACCTGCAGCCGCTTTAGAAATGTCAGCATCAGCTGCGATTTGATCGATTAATTGAGATTTATTCACAATATCATCCTCTTTCATTGTTATTATCAAGAGCGATGGTTTTTTAAACTAACATCACTTTTTTGAAAATTGTAGAGCAAACTTTTAATGCTCACATGATTATATTTTTCTTAAGCCTACGCCCCATAAGGGCTAGGCTTGAAAACCAGTGCTTAACTTATCATACCGTTTAGATTTGAAAAGCCCTAAAAAGCACTTTTTTTAGCTTTTTTCTTGGTTTTTAGGTGTTTCGACCGAAAAACTCTCAACAGGATGCACTAAAGCAAGCTTTAACACCTCGTCAATCCAAGTAACTGGGTGAATATCAAGACCTGCCAGCACGTTGTCTGGGATCTCTTTTAAGTCACGTTCGTTAATTTTTGGAATGATGACTGTTTTAATTCCACCACGATGAGCTGCTAATAATTTCTCTTTTAAGCCACCAATAGGAAGTACTTCACCACGTAGCGTAATTTCACCGGTCATTGCAACATCTGCTCGTACAGGGTTACCCGTTAAGCTAGATACAAGACCTGTTACCATTGCTGCACCCGCACTTGGGCCATCTTTTGGTGTTGCTCCTTCAGGTACGTGTACGTGAATATCACGCTTTTCGTAAAAGTCGCTATTTATGCGAAATGTATCTGCACGATTACGTACTACCGTCATTGCCGCTTGAATCGACTCTTGCATTACATCGCCCAGTGAACCGGTATAAGTTAACTTGCCTTTACCTGGTACAGCCGCACATTCGATTGTTAGCAAATCACCGCCAACTTCTGTCCATGCTAAACCTGTAACTTGACCAATACGGTCGCCGTCTTCAGCTTTACCATAATCAAAGCGTTGCACACCTAAAAAGTCTTCTAGGTTATCTTGATTGATAGTCACTGTTTTAGTGTCTTTTTCAAGTAAGATATTTTTAACGGCTTTACGGCATAGTTTTGAAATTTCGCGCTCAAGGTTACGTACACCCGCTTCACGTGTGTAGTAACGAATAATGCCAATAATTGCACTATCCTCAATTTCAATTTCAGACTCTTTTAAGCCGTTACGTTTTACTTGTTTAGTAATTAAGTGCTCTTTTGCAATGTTTAACTTTTCATCTTCGGTGTAACCCGATAAGCGGATAACTTCCATACGGTCCAGTAATGGGCCAGGAATGTTAAAGCTGTTTGATGTTGCTACAAACATAACATCAGATAAATCGTAATCTACTTCAAGATAATGATCAGCAAAATGGCTATTTTGCTCAGGATCAAGCACTTCTAATAGAGCTGATGCTGGGTCTCCACGCATGTCAGCTGACATTTTATCAATTTCATCTAACAAGAATAATGGATTTTTAACGCCCACTTTTGTCATGTTTTGAATTAACTTACCTGGCATTGAACCGATATATGTACGGCGATGACCACGAATTTCAGCTTCATCACGTACGCCGCCTAATGCCATACGCACATACTTACGACCAGTTGAACGCGCGATAGATTGCCCTAGCGATGTTTTACCAACACCTGGTGGCCCAACTAAACATAAAATTGGCCCTTTAAGCTTATTAGTACGCTGTTGTACCGCGAGGTACTCGATAATGCGTTCTTTTACTTTATCTAAGCCATGGTGATCGCTATCAAGAATTTTTTGCGCGCCCGCTAAATCTTTTTTCACTTTAGAGCGTTTTTTCCATGGCACATTAATTAATGTGTCAATGTATGAACGCACTACAGTTGCCTCTGCAGACATTGGCGACATCATCTTAAGCTTATTAAGCTCTGTCGTCGCTTTGTCTTGTGCTTCTGTTGGCATACCCGATTCTTCAATGCGCTTTTTAAGTGCTTCAAATTCATCAGGTACATCATCAAGCTCACCCAATTCTTTTTGAATGGCTTTCATTTGCTCATTGAGGTAATACTCGCGCTGTGACTTTTCCATCTGCTTTTTAACGCGGGTACGAATTTTCTTCTCAACTTGCAGTAAGTCTATTTCGCCTTCCATTAATGCCATTAAATATTCAAGACGTTCTGTCACGTTTGAAATTTCTAGCACTTTTTGTTTTTCAGGTACTTTTAATGGCATATGGGCTGCCATTGTATCAGCAAGGCGCGCTGGCTCATCAATACCTGAAACTGAAGTTAGTACTTCAGGAGGAATTTTTTTATTTAGCTTTACATAGCCTTCAAACTGGCTAATTGCGCTACGAATAAAAATTTCTTGTTCTTTCTCGTCTACCGAATCAGATTCAATAAATTGAGCATTAGCTACAAAAAAGTCTTCGTTATCTACAAATTCTTCGATTTGTGCGCGCTGTGTACCTTCTACTAAAACTTTAACTGTACCGTCCGGTAATTTTAATAACTGAAGTACAGTGGCAATAGTGCCGATACGATAAATATCTTCTTGCTCAGGTTCATCTACAGTTGCATCTTTTTGTGCAACCAAGAAAATTTGTTTGTCTTTGTCCATTGCCGCTTCTAGGCATTTTATTGATTTTTCACGGCCTACAAAAAGCGGGATCACCATGTGCGGATATACCACAACATCGCGCAGTGCAAGGACTGGGATTTCGACTCGGTCGGTTCTCTCAAGCGTCATTATAGTTTCTCTTCGCACTTAATTTATTTTAAAGATTACTCAAGTATATGGGGATAACCTAATTAAAGTTCAACAATTTTCCCTTACTCGATTAAATTAATTATAAAAAAAGGAGCCTAAGGCTCCTTTTTTCACTCAAATAGCTTAAAAACTATTCTGATGCAGCTTTATCTTGTTTATTATTTTCATAAATCAAGATTGGGTCTGACTCACCTTTAATAACGGTTTCATCAATAACCACTTTGCTTACGTCATCCATTGAAGGAAGTTCGTACATAGTATCAAGTAAAACACCTTCAACGATTGAACGAAGACCACGTGCACCTGTTTTACGCTCCATTGCTTTGTGGGCAATTGCAGCTAAGGCATCATCACGGAACTCAAGTTCAACGTCTTCCATACCAAACAATACTGAAAACTGTTTAGTAATCGCGTTTTTAGGTTCACTTAGTATTTGCACAAGAGCAGCTTCGTCAAGTTCTGTTAACGTAGCAACTACTGGCAAACGACCTATAAACTCAGGAATTAAGCCGTATTTAACTAAATCTTCTGGTTCTACGTCTTTAAATGTTTCACTTAAAGAACGACTCGCCGCAGACTCTTTTACGCTAACGCCAAAACCAATACCGGTATTTTTGTGGCTACGTTGCTCAATTACTTTATCTAAACCTGAAAATGCGCCACCACAAATAAACAAGATTTTAGAAGTATCTACTTGTAAAA
This sequence comes from Pseudoalteromonas sp. TAE56, assembly GCF_000497955.1. Classification (NCBI taxonomy): domain Bacteria; kingdom Pseudomonadati; phylum Pseudomonadota; class Gammaproteobacteria; order Alteromonadales; family Pseudoalteromonadaceae; genus Pseudoalteromonas; species Pseudoalteromonas sp. TAE56. The sequence continues at coordinate 17,674 of NZ_AUTN01000140.1, read as the reverse complement.
ACTCTTGTTGTGGATGTTTACGACCACCTTGCGGTGGAACAGAAGCAACGGTGCCTTCAATCAGTTTAAGTAGCGCCTGTTGAACGCCCTCGCCCGATACATCACGCGTAATTGACGGGTTATCTGATTTACGAGAAATTTTGTCAATTTCATCAATGTAAACAATGCCACGTTGCGCTTTTTCAACATCGTAATCGCACTTTTGTAAAAGCTTTTGAATGATGTTTTCAACATCTTCACCTACATAACCTGCTTCGGTTAATGTAGTGGCATCGGCCATAGTAAACGGCACATCGAGTAGACGCGCTAACGTTTCTGCAAGTAATGTTTTACCACTACCTGTTGGACCGATAAGCAAAATATTACTTTTACTTAATTCAATGTCTTGCTTAGTCGATTGGTTACGCAGGCGTTTATAATGGTTATAAACGGCAACAGACAATACTTTTTTAGCATGATCTTGGCCAATAACATAATCGTCTAAGTGTTTACGAATTTCTTTTGGTACAGGTAGTTTGTCAGACGTATCATGCTTAGGAGCAATGTCTTTGATCTCTTCCCTGATAATATCGTTACACAACTCTACACATTCATCACAAACGTATACTGAAGGGCCTGCAATTAATTTACGCACTTCATGTTGGCTTTTGCCACAAAAAGAGCAGTATAACAATTTATTACTTTTGTCGCCGTCTGTAGGAGTGTCAGACATTCAGCTACCTCATTTTATTACGTTGGCCACCAAAACTTTTGGCGGCTATTTCAATACGCTTTAACTATACCAAAATTTATTAGTTTTCGCATAGTAACTCAAAGTGGCAAACAGGCAATCCCGCTCACCAAGCGCTTACTTTTTATCGCGATTTGTAAAAACTGAGTCTACCAAGCCGTAATCTACAGCTTGCGTGGCACTCATAAAGTTATCACGATCTGTGTCTTTAGAGATAATATCCAATGGTTGGCCTGTATGCTCAGCCATTAAGCGATTAAGCTTAGCTTTAATAGACAGAATTTCTTTAGCGTGTATTTCAAAGTCAGATGCTTGACCTTGGAAACCACCTAATGGTTGGTGAATCATCACACGAGAGTTTGGTAAACAAAAACGTTTACCTTTAGCGCCAGCAGTAAGTAAAAAAGCACCCATGCTTGCAGCTTGACCTACACATATTGTACTTACATCTGGTTTGATGAAGTTCATTGTGTCGTAAATAGCCATACCCGCAGTTACTGAACCACCTGGTGAGTTAATGTATAAAAAGATATCTTTATCAGGATTTTCTGATTCTAAAAATAGCATTTGCGCTAAAATCAGATTTGCCATGTTGTCTTCAACTTGACCTGTTAAAAAGATAATACGCTCTTTTAATAATCTCGAATAAATATCATACGAGCGCTCGCCTTTTGGTGTTTGTTCAACAACCATTGGGACCAATGCATTTAGGGGATCTGTAATACCAGTATTCATACTTATTTAATTCCTTATGCGCTTATACTTATCCTTATTATAAGGAAGCATAGTTATCGTTTTTCGCAAATTTAGAGCCAAAAACTAAAATGGCCCGGGCACGCTGTATAAACAGAGTAGCACGAGCCATTTAATCGTTAGCGAGAGCTTAAGTCAATGACTTATTAAGCACCTTGCTGTGGATTCATGATGTCATCAAATGCTTTTTCAACATCAGTAACAACTGCTTTAGCTAAAATAGCTTCAACAGCTTGCTCTTCCATTGCTACATTACGCATTTGCTGCATAAGTTGATCATTACCTTTGTAGTATTCTACTACTTCAGTTGGATCTTCGTATGCAGAAGCTACCGTTGCAATTAATGCTTCAACTTTAGCGTCATCAACTTTAATCTCGTTAGCTTTAATCACTTCACCTAATAAAAGGCCAGTTTTAACACGTGTTACAGCTTGCTCGTGGAACAATTCAGCTGGAAGCTCTGGCATGTTTTGAGCGTCGCCGCCAAAACGTTGAGCTGCTTGCTGACGTAGAGCATCAACTTCTTGATCAACTAGTGCTTTAGGCACTTCGATTTCGTTGTTAGCTAAAAGACCTTTGATTGCTTGGTCTTTAACGCTTGCTTTAACCGCTTGGTCTAGCTCACGTGTCATGTTCTTTTTAACTTCTTCTTTAAGCGCGTCTACGCCGCCTTCGGTAACACCGAATTTAGTTGCAAACTCTTCGCTTAATTCTGGTAATTCTTGCGCTTCAACTTTTTTCACTGTGATAGTGAATTGAGCCGCTTTACCTTTTAAGTTTTCAGCGTGGTAATCATCAGGGAAAGTTACATCAGCAACTACTTCTTCGCCTGCTTTTTTACCTACGATGTTATCTTCAAAACCTGGGATCATACGACCTTGACCAAGTTCTAATGGGAAGTCTTCAGCTTTGCCGCCTTCAAATACTTCACCGTCGATAGTACCTACGAAATCAACTGTTACACGGTCGTTTTCGCCAGCAGCTGTATCAACATCAGCCCACTCAGCGTGTTGCTTACGAAGTGTTTCTAGCATGTTAGCTAAATCTTCGTCAGTTACTGTTACCGCTGGTTTCTCAACAGTAATTTTATCTAAACCTTGAACTTCAACTTCAGGGTAAACTTCAAACGTTGCTGAGAACTCTAAATCTTTACCTGCTTCAAGTGATTTAGGTGCGAATGTAGGCGCGCCAGCTGGATTGATTTTTTCAGAAACGATTGCTTCGTAAAAATTACGTTGCATTACTTCGCCAGCAACTTCTTGACGAACTGCAGGGCCAAAACGCTTGTTAATTACAGATACTGGAACTTTACCAGCACGGAAACCATCTATACGCTGTGTTTTTGACAGTTGTTGTAGGCGTTTTTTTACTTCGGTCTCAACGTTCTCTGAAGGAACGGTGATAGTTATACGGCGCTCAAGGCCTTGGGTCGTCTCAACAGAAACTTGCATGATTTACCTCAATATTCAATTTTGGCGACTGTTCGCCTTCCTTTACAAACAAAGTGATCTGCATGAGTCTTGATAAAGTTTAAGCGGTTTTTCACACTTAAAAGCATCCGTCGCTACCATGAGATACCATTGCTGCTTTGCCCTTCGGGCACTATGTTAAACAATAGACGCGGCATTATAACCTAATATTTATGATAGTCGAGTATAGGGGGCAATTATTTGGACTAGATAAGGGACTATAGAGACTAACTGAATAAAAAACAGGCTAACTGAGCATTGAATAGAATAAAATACAAATTATTTAATAGAATTAAAGGCTAACGAATTTAGATTTATAACTTAGAGGAGTTTATTTATTATTCTTACTAGATAAGAAAATGGTCGGCGATGCAGGATTTGAACCTGCGACCCCTTGGACCCAAACCAAGTGCGCTACCAAACTGCGCTAATCGCCGACATTGAAGAGTTAACTTCTTTTTTCATACTGAACACTTAAACTGAGAGTTTAAGACCATTTTAAGAAAATGGTCGGCGATGCAGGATTTGAACCTGCGACCCCTTGGACCCAAACCAAGTGCGCTACCAAACTGCGCTAATCGCCGATATTCGTTGTAAATGGGGTGACTGATGGGGCTCGAACCCACGACAACCGGAATCACAATCCGGGGCTCTACCAACTGAGCTACAATCACCGCTATATTTACATGTTTTCAAATGGTGCACCCAGAAGGATTCGAACCTTCGACCCACGCCTTAGAAGGGCGTTGCTCTATCCAGCTGAGCTATGGGCGCATCGAAAACTTCATAGTTTACCAATAAGCTATTCGATTATAATAAATTATAAAAATGGTCGGCGATGCAGGATTTGAACCTGCGACCCCTTGGACCCAAACCAAGTGCGCTACCAAACTGCGCTAATCGCCGAAACTTATTATTGTTAGCGAGTGACCTCGTTGACAACGGGGTGCATAATAGTGATTTGACGGGGTTAGGTCAAACGTTTTTTTAATAAAACCAATCAAGTGCTCATTTTTAGTGCACAATGGTTAAATATTACAATAGTAGGCTGAAATTTAAACTATTTAACAACTCAAATGTTATATACATTAAAAGCAACTTGGCGCTGCTATGCTTTTCTGCGAAAATAGTAGGCACATTATAAAACGAGTTATATAAAGAGTATGTTTTCTTTATTAGCATTTTTACCCCTATTTTATTATGCACTCGTTTTTAGAGTATCGGTATCTAGTTAATTAACCCCAATTAAAGGTCACCCATGACGGCAAACATCATTGATGGTAAGGCAATCGCAAAACAAGTACGTAGCGCTGTAGCAGAACGTGTAAGTGAACGTGTAGCAAATGGTTTACGTGCACCAGGACTTGCAGTAGTGCTCGTTGGACTTGATCCAGCAAGCCAAGTTTATGTTGGTTCAAAACGTAAAGCCTGTGAAGAAGTTGGCTTTATCTCTAAATCATTTGATTTACCAGCAGACACACAAGAGCAAACTCTTTTAGATTTAATTGACGAGCTAAATAATGATGCCGAAGTTGATGGGATTTTAGTGCAGTTACCACTGCCAAAAGGCCTTGATGCTGAAAAGATTTTAGAACGCATTACCCCACATAAAGATGTTGATGGATTTCATCCATATAACATTGGTCGATTAGCACAGCGTATGCCTGCTCTTCGCCCATGCACGCCTAAAGGTATTATTACATTACTTGATTCAACGGGTGTACGTTATAAAGGGATGCATGCCGTGGTAGTTGGCGCGTCAAATATTGTTGGTCGTCCAATGTCGTTAGAGCTTTTATTAGCCGGTTGTACAACCACAGTGTGCCATAAGTTTACTCAAGACTTAGAAACACATGTTCGCCGCGCTGACTTATTAGTTGTGGCTGTGGGTAAACCTGAATTTATACCTGGAGATTGGATAAAAGAAGGCGCTATCGTTATCGATGTGGGCATTAACCGCTTAGATACGGGTAAATTAGTCGGTGATGTTCAATACAGTGTGGCTGAACAAAAAGCGCATTTTATTACACCCGTACCGGGTGGCGTTGGCCCGATGACGGTTGCTAGCTTAATTGAAAACACACTTGAAGCATGTGAAAAATATCACAGCTAAGCAGTTAAAAAATCAAAAAAGGGTTGCCATTTGGCAACCCTTTTTTAGTTAAACGTGAATTACTTTAAACGTTTACGCTTTACGCCACGTTGTTTTACCGGCTGAATCTTCAAGTATTACGCCTAATGCATTAAGCGCATCACGTGCTTCATCAGCAGCAGCCCAGTTTTTACTCGCACGTGCTTCATTACGTTTCACAATTAATGCTTCAATTGTCGCAACTTCGTCGTCATCTTGCCCGCCTTGTAAAAAAGCTTCCGGTGCTTGTTGAGCAACCCCTAGCACTTCACCAAGGCTGCGCAATATAAAGGCTAATTTGCCAGCTTGGCCTGCATCAGTGTCTTTCACGCGGTTTAGTTCTTTAGCAAGTTCAAACAACACAGGTAGTGCTTCTGGGGTATTAAAGTCGTCATTCATTGCTTTTCTAAATTTAGCAACAAACTCATTGCCTTCTAAATCGCACTCTACCGGTTCTACATCACGAAGCGCTGTATAAATACGTTCAAGTGATGAACGCGCTTGGTCTAAATTTTCTTGTGAGTAATTTAGTTGGCTGCGGTAATGGCCTGAAATTAAAAAGTAACGAACAGATTCGGCATCGTATGCTTTTAAAACTTCTCGCACAGTAAAAAAGTTATCTAACGACTTAGACATTTTTTCTTTGTTTACCTGAACCATGCCAGTATGAATCCATGTATTCACATACTTGCCGTTATTTGCACAGCACGACTGCGCAATTTCGTTTTCATGATGTGGAAACTGTAAATCAGACCCCCCACCGTGAATATCAAAATGCTCGCCTAGGTGTTTTGAGCTCATTGCCGAACATTCGATATGCCAACCCGGTCGCCCTTCACCCCACGGTGATGACCATGATGGCTCACCTGCTTTAGCTTTTTTCCATAACACAAAATCAAGTGGATCGTCTTTATCTTGAGCCACTTCAACGCGAGAACCTGACTGCAACATCGTTAAATCTTGCTGAGAAAGTGCACCGTATTGCTCAAACGTTGATACATCAAACAAAACATCGCCGTCAGCTGCAACATAGGCATGGCCTTTTTCAATCAAGCGCTTAACCATAACGATAATTTCATCCATATGGCTTGTAACTGTTGGTTCAATATCTGGGCGTAGCATATTTAAACTATCAAAATCTTCATGCATTGCTTTAGTCATGCGCACAGTTAAGTCATTTATTGACTCACCATTTTCGTTCGCCCGTTTAATTATTTTATCGTCGATATCTGTAATGTTTCGCACATATTTTAAATCGTAACCAATATGACGTAAGTAGCGCACAATAACGTCAAAACCTACAAAAGTACGAGCGTGTCCAATATGGCAGTAATCATAAATGGTGATACCACACACATACATGTCGATTTTTCCTTCGACCATAGGTTTAAATTGCTCTTTTTGTCGCGTGAGTGTGTTGTATATATTTACCATTTACTTTGAGTCCTTGACTATTTACTTGAACAGTTATGTTACCACTTGAAAAGCCCCTGCTCTAGCGCTTTATAACAAACCAAACATCTACTTTGTTAATCTTAGCCAACTACGATAAAATAGCGCCAATATTTAAACCGGATATAGGAAAACACATGGTTGTTCTACACACTAATTTTGGTGACATCACCATTAAAATGTTTGAGAAAGAAGCTCCAAACACAGTTAAAAACTTTTTAGAGTACGCAAATGCTGATTTTTTCAACGGCACTATCTTTCATCGCGTAATCGATGGTTTTATGGTTCAAGGCGGTGGTTTTGTTCCAGGTATGGAACAAAAAGAAGTAAACGACCCAATTCAAAATGAAGCTAATAACGGTCTGTCTAATAAAGTAGGCACTTTAGCTATGGCACGTACACCTGATCCTCATTCAGCTACAGCACAGTTTTTCATTAACGTGAACAACAACGACTTTTTAAACCATAGCAGCGAAACATCGCAAGGTTGGGGTTATTGTGTTTTTGCTGAAGTAGTAGAAGGCATGGACGTAGTAAATAAAATTAAAGCAGTTGCAACAGGTAGTACTGGTTTTCACCAAGACGTACCTCTTGAAGATGTGATCATCGAAAGTGTTACTGTTAGCTAATAGCGTTTGCTTACACTATTGTGAGCACTTAAGCGGGCATCTGCCCGCTTTTATTTAATAAAAAATAGACTAACCTATGACTCGCCAAACTTACTTTATTGCAGATTTACACCTAAGCGAAAACCGCCCCGACATCAGCGCTGCATTTTTTGACTTTTTAAATACACATATACTAAATAAAGATGTAGATGCACTTTATATTTTGGGTGATTTTTTTGAAGTATGGGTTGGAGATGACTACATTACTGCTCTGAGTGCCGATGTAGCAAAACATTTAAGCGCCATTAATGATGGTGGCACACCTGTTTACTTTATCCATGGCAATCGTGATTTCATTATGCGCAAGCAGTATGCCGACATGGCCGCAATGACATTACTCGATGAACAAACAGTCATTGATTTATATGGTACGCCTACCGTAATTTTACATGGCGACGAAATGTGTACTCAAGATACTGAGTATCAAAAATTTCGTAAAAAGAGTCGTGGTTGGTGGTGGCCAAAATTGATGCTTGCAATGCCGCTTTGGTATCGTAAAAAAATAGCGCGTAATGCCCGCGAAAAAAGTAAATTAAGCCAGGCTGATAAACCTATCGAAATTTTAGACGTTGTCGATGAAGCTGTACTTGCAACCTTTGCCAAACATAACGTTACGAATATGATTCATGGTCATACTCACCGCCCTAATGTTCATACGTATAAAGTTAATGAACAAACACTTACTCGCACAGTGCTAGGTGACTGGTACACCCAAGGCTCTTATTTAGTCGTTACCCCTCAATCACAAGAATTAATTAGCACTCCTTTCGCATAATTTAAAATTCTGACTATTATTTATCTATACATTTGAATAATAGTGAGAGGTTTAATGATTAAGCTGTTAATTTTCATCGTAGTAATTGCCATTCCAACAAAAGTATTTAGCGAACAAACATGGCAAATTGTTACTGAAAACTACCCTCCCTATTTTAGCGAAAACTTGCCCAATAATGGTTGGTTATATGAAATAGCCCAATCAGCACTTAAAACACAAGGTATTAATAGCGAAGTAGAGTTTACGACATGGAATCGCGCTTTAAAGCTATTAGAAAAAAACAGAAAAACAGCTATTTTAGGTGCTTTTTATTCATTAAAAAGAAATGAAGTTTTTTACTACTCCCGTCCACTTGCAGTTGCTCACTCAGGAGTTTTTAAGCGAAAAGAAAGTATTATTAATTTCGATGGTACAGTTCAATCATTAACTCCTTATAGTATTGGTATAGAAGACAATGCCGTTGTAAGCCAAGAGTTTGCTAGAAATACGGATCTGGCAATAACGTCCACAAAAAGCCTTCCTACAAGCTTATATTTACTACAACAAGGGCGTATTGATTTAGTCGCGGGTACTAAAGAGGTTGGAAAATATTGGCTTGAACACACTAAATCCGAAGATTCGGATGATAATAATATTGAGTATTTATCGCCAAATCTTGCTTCTCATAAACTATATTTAGTTGTCTCTAAATCAAATTATAGGGCCAAAGAATACTTACAAAAATTTAATAGAGGAATTGATATAATAATTAACAATGGTCGCATTGCTAAAATTATGAAAAAACATAATTTCAGCAATCAGAAAATAACAGAGTATATTAATTTTTTAAAAGAAAATGAGGGTATTTAAACAGTAGGAATACCGCTATGAAATTTAAAATCAGTATCGGTTGTAGAAATTAACTCTTTTTCTTTTTCACCAAAAAAGTTTACGCGTTCGGTAATATCAAAATCAGCAATTTCTTGCGCTAAAGTTAAATAATCTTGGTAATGACGCGCTTCTGAACGTAACAACGAAATATAAAAATCACCTAAGCGTTTATCAACATGCGGTGCAAGCTTTGCAAAACGCTCACACGAACGCGCCTCAATATAAGCGCCTACTATTAGCTTATCGACTAATGCATCAGGCTCGAACGTTTTAACATGACGAAGCATACCTTTTGCGTAACGACATGGTGTAATACTACGATATTCAACACCGTACTCGTCCATAATTTCGAGAACTTGATAAAAATGATGTAGCTCTTCTTTTATCAGCAAAACCATTTTATCGATTAGCCCTTGCCCATATGGAGAACTCGATTTAGGAATTATGGATTTAGTTAGCTTATTTTTAGCTGCCAGATCGCGCCAATTACCTTCTCGTTTATAAATAAGCGTTTCAAATGGCTTTAGCCACTCGAGTAATGCATCACTACCCTCTTTATCTACCGCGTATTTACGTATTAAAAACATCGCACTTTGAGCTGCTTTTAATTCACAAATTAAGTGATCTATTAAAATGACTGATAAGTTTTCTTTTTTAATTGCTTGCTGCACCCACTGCTCTGGGGTGGTACACAATAAAAAGTTATTAATCGGCTCTAAAAGTTGGCTATGTGGCACGTTGACTGCTCATTACTAAATAAATTTGATAGACCGTTATTTTAACACGAAATTTTGTTTGGGATAAATCAAAGCACTCACCGACTTGATAATGTTAATAGCTAGTTAACTTGACTTTGCAAAATAAGTGAACCATAACTGTACAAAGACTGTATAAAAATAAACCAACCAAAACAGTAATACGTTCCTTTTATGGAGTAAGCACTATGATATTGAATCACCTCTGGGGCATTTATGCTCATCCACTTGAAGAATGGCAAACAATAGATAATCGCCATGAAAGTTTAACCTATAGTTTGTCACATATTTTATTGATTGCTTTATTCCCTTCAATAATGGGCTACTACTCATCTGTTTATTTAGGGTGGAGTATAGGTGCCGGCGATCCCGTATTTTTAACACACGATAGTGCTCTGCTAATTGCAGGCGCAATGTATTTTGCTTTAATAGCGGGCGTATTCGCATTGGCTTATTTAGCCCATTGGATGGCCGTTACATTTGGTTCTAAACCTACATTTACACAAACACTTGAACTTGCAGCATATACTGCAACGCCAGTGTTTATGTCAGCACTCGCCGCTTTTTGGCCTGTACTCTGGTTTGTAGTTTGTGCTGGAATTATTGCACTAGCTTACTCGGTCTATTTACTCTATACCGGCGTACCTATACTTATGCATATCCCCGAAGAGCGTGGCTTTATTTACGCCAGCTCGGTAGTAACGTGTGGGTTAATATTACTGGTTATTATTTTAGCTGTAACAGCGATGCTTTGGACAAATGGGATTGTTAGCCCTATGTTTACTTAATAAAGAGTCGTGTTTGATAGAAATATTCCCTTTCTTTCCTTCGCAAAAAAGGAGCTAATTAGCTCCTTTTTTTATATTTAATAGTTTTTATCAATAACCATTAATCAGCTTCGTTTTCGTCTTGGTTGTGTATTTCTAAACTTGAAGACATCGCACTTTCGCGGGTGCTTTTTGCTGAATCGTTACGTAGCTTATCAATTCGATTTAAATAGTTTTGATCAATATCGCCAGTAATATATTGGCCATCAAATACTGAGGTTTCAAACTTAGTAATTTCAGGATTTTCTTGGCTAACTGCTGCAATTAAATCTTTTAACGATTGAAAGATTAAACCGTCAGACCCTATGCTTGCATTAATATCTTCTACTTCACGTCCGTGAGCAATAAGCTCAGCTGCTGAAGGCATATCAATACCGTACACATTAGGGAAGCGTATTTCAGGTGCCGCTGATGCAAAGTAAACGTTTTTAGCGCCAGACTCTCGGGCCATTTCAACAATTTGTGCTGATGTTGTACCACGAACAATTGAGTCATCAACCAATAATACATTTTTACCTTTAAATTCTCGATCAATTGCGTTTAGCTTTTGACGCACTGACTTTTTACGCATTTCCTGACCAGGCATGATAAATGTACGACCAATATAACGGTTTTTAACAAAACCTTGGCGATACGGTAAATCAAGTACACGTGCAATTTCCAGCGCTACATCACATGAAGTTTCTGGAATTGGGATAACTACATCAATATCTTTGTCTGCCCATTCGCGTGCAATTTTTTCGCCTAGTTTAGTCCCCATATTTACACGTGTTGCATACACAGACATACGGTCTATTGTTGAGTCAGGTCGAGCAAAATAAACAAATTCAAAAATACACGGCGAGTAAGATGCCTTATCAGCACAACTAAGTGAATGGAATTCACCCTCTTCTGTAACATATATAGCTTCACCAGGTGCAACATCACGTACAAACTCAAAACCATCCGGTTTCAACGCAACGCTTTCTGAGGCAAACATGTACTCAGTACCTTTTTCGGTTTCGCGTTTACCAAATACAAGTGGGCGGATACCATTAGGGTCGCGAAAAGCAACAATGCCATGGCCGATAATCATAGCAATCGTTGCATAGCCACCGCTTACTTTATTGTTTACTTCGGTTACCGCAGTAAAAATATCTTCAGGGTCTAAATGCAACTTATCAGACTTACTTAATTCATGTGCCATGATATTAAGTAAAATTTCAGAGTCTGACGTTGTATTGACGTGACGACGTGCTTCTGAGAATAACTGCTCTTTTAAAGCTTCTGCATTAGTAAGGTTGCCATTATGGGCAAGCGCTATACCAAACGGTGAGTTAACATAAAAAGGTTGTGCTTCAGATGAGCTTGAAGATCCTGCTGTAGGATAACGCACATGGCCAAGGCCAATTGTACCTTGGAGTCGTTTCATATGACGGGTGTGAAAGGCATCTTTCACAAGGCCATTTGCTTTGCGTAAGCTAAACGTATTATTCTCAATGGTAATGATACCCGCGGCATCTTGACCACGGTGCTGCAAAACAGTTAAGCCATCATAAATCGCCTGATTCACAGGGGATGTTCCGACTATTCCAACGATACCACACATGTAATTTATCCTCGCCGATTAACGGTTTACTGAATTTAAAAAGCTCGAGTTGTTTTCTAGGTACGAAAAGAACCATTCAACTACAAAGCCAAATTCTGGAATCAAAATAGAATTGCCCCACCAGTGCGTATTGGGTGCACCAGTAAAAGCATCAAGAAAGAAGAGTAACGCGCTCACGACCAACACGCCTCGTAGAGCACCAAACACTATGCCAAAAACACGGTCGGTACCCGATAAACCAGTACGATGTACAAGCTCACCTAAAATATAGTTTAGTAAACCGCCTAACAGTAGCGTCGCAAAGAATAATATGGCTATGGCCGCAGCATTTCTTAAAAGGGGTTCAGAAATGGTTGTTAGGAAGGAAGCTAAATATTGGTAAAATAAGCTAGAGATGATAAAGGCGCCAGCCCATACCGCTAATGACATTGCTTCTTTTACAAAGCCGCGTATTAAACCGATGATGGTAGACAATGCAATGATGCCAATAATGGCGTAATCAACCCAGATCATAAGAACCAATTAGTCGCTAATTTGGGGCGCATTCTATACCCAAACATCGTTAGTATGCAAGTTTAAACGGGAGATTACTGGGTTGTAGTCAATACAAAAAATTAACATTATAGAATGGGTATTATGAGATAAAGATAATGATAAAAACAAATATAAATAAATAAAAAAAGGCTTGTGATACAAGCCTCTTTATAATTATTTTGTAACTTCGTATTGCGTAACTTTACCATTCAATTTAGTAAGCTCTTTCAGCTGGGGAAGCTGCTTTTGTAATTCATTTTTATCAAGCGAAGGACCAACAAATACCTTGGTTAACGTCCCATTTGGGGTTTTAATCGGTTTAGTAAACGTTTTAAACCCTTCAACTTTTAATTTAGCCTGTAATGCTTTTACATTTGCAACATGTGAAAAGCTACCTAATTGAATAACGTAAGCCATACTTGTTAGGTTTTCATCACTTTTACGAGGCGCAATAGGTTTTGGTTTAGCTTGAACAGGCGCTTTTGTAATTGGTGTAGCTTTAGGTTCAATAGTCGCTTCAACAACTTTATTCTCTACAGCGTAGTCACTCTCATCCATAGCATTTTGCTGCTCAAAAGCTTCATCATCAGCTTGAATATCTTCAATTTCATCTTGTTTTAGTGGTTCAGCATTAGCCATGTTTTCATCAATTGACTCTTGAAGATCGATTGTTTTGAACTCAGGGCTATCAGGAATCGCTTTAAAGCCTTCTTTATAATGCACTTTTTCGCCATCGAGTATATTAGGGATAAACACAATTGCTGCGATCACTACTATACTTGTTCCGACTAAGCGATTAATAAAACTTGAGTTCACCGACATCCTCTCTATTTTTTAAAGTAATTAATAGCGCCGGCCACTGTAAAAAATGAACCAAATACAATCAACATAGTATCACTTTGTTGTTTTGGTAAAATTACACTTAGTGCCTGTGCCACACTATCATAGCTATTGATAGTATTATGATGAGATATACCCTGCAGCGCATTTTGTAAATTACTTGCAGTGTCGCCTCGGGGGCCACTTAAACTAGCTAATGACCACTCATCGACTAAGTGACTTACTTCTTTAAGTACACCTGCTTTATCTTTATCAGCAAGCATAGCGGCTAATGCATGAATTTTAAAGCCTTTATCTTTATAGCTTGATAACTTATTGGCTAAATAACGTGCCGACTCAGGGTTATGTGCTACATCGGTAAAGACTAAAGGCTCAGTAGTTAACTGCTGAAACCGCCCTTCTACAACTAAATTAGCGAGGCAACTTCGTATGACTTGCTCACTAGGTAATAAGCTTAAAACACTTAGTGCAGTTAACGCCGTTGCTGCATTTTGACACGGTATTGCTGGCTTATCTATTTCAAGATTATGTTCTTTATATTGCCAATTAAAGCTCTCAGCATTTTCTTTGAAAATAAAGTCACTGCCCGACAACGTCATATTGGCATTAATCTCTTTGCCATAATCAGTCATTGTGTGAGGAATATTTAAATCCCCTATAATAGCAGGCGTATTTTCACGAAAAATCCCGGCTTTATCATAAGCCACTAACTCTCGTGTATCACCTAGGTACTCTTTATGATCTAAATCGATGGTGGTGATCACGCTTGCAAAGGGAGTTACTATATTTGTAGCATCAAAGCGCCCACCTAGACCAACCTCTAGTAATACATAATCGACGCTGCAGCGTTTAAAAATTGCCAACGCACCCAAAGTACCGTATTCAAAATAAGTCAGAGGAGTGTCTTTACGGCCTTGCTCAAGCTGGTGAAAAGCATCTATATGGAATTGGTCTGCCAGTTCTTCGCCATTAACTCGTACACGCTCGTTATAACGAATTAAATGAGGAGATGCGTAAGTACCCACGCTAAACCCCTGCGCTAGCAATAGCGACTCTAAGCAACGTGCAGTGGTGCCCTTACCGTTTGTACCGGCAATAAGAATAATTTTACTTGGGGTGTTTAAAAGGCCAATATTGTTGGCAACATTAGCAACTCGTTCTAACCCCATTGCAATGTTAGCTGGGTGAACACTTTCTAAATAAAAAAGCCAATCATCAAGGCTTGATGATTGGCTAGGAATTGATTTTGTCATAGCGTGTAATCAGTAAAGCTGAAATTTACGCTACTCTATGCTCTTGTTCCGTAGAAGGCAAGTTCATAAATTTAGCTAAAATGCGTGCAAGGGTATCGCGCATTTCACGGCGGTCAATAATCATGTCAATTGCACCGTGTTCTAGCAAAAATTCACTACGCTGAAAACCTTCTGGTAATGTTTCGCGAACAGTTTGTTCAATAACACGAGGACCTGCAAAACCAATTAACGCTTTAGGTTCAGCAACGTTAATATCACCCAGCATAGCAAGTGATGCCGATACACCACCCATTGTTGGATCGGTCATTACTGAAATAAATGGAAGACCTTTTTCAGTCATTTTTGCAAGTGCAGCGCTTGTTTTAGCCATTTGCATAAGCGACATAAGCGCTTCTTGCATACGTGCTCCGCCTGATGCAGAAAAACAAATAAGCGGCATGTTATGCTCTAAACATTGATCAACAGCATCAACAAAGCGAGCGCCAACAACAGAAGCCATTGACCCCCCCATAAATGAGAATTCAAATGCTACCGCTGCTACCGGAATACCTTTTAATCGGCCTTTCATAGCTACAAGTGCATCTTTTTCACCACTTGCTTTTTGCGCTGCACTGATACGGTCAGAGTACTTTTTAGAATCTTTAAACTTAAGAATGTCTTTAGGCTCATGTTGTGTACCAAGCTCTTGACGATCACCTTCATCTAAAAAGTGCTCTAGGCGCTTACGGCCACTAACACGCATGTGGTGGTCACACTTAGGACATACGTTTAATGACTTTTCTAATTCAGCTTTATATAAAATTGAATCACACGATGTACACTTAGCCCAAACACCTTCTGGGATTTCTTTACGACCTGATGATTTTGTCGTTTTAGGTAAGATTTTTTCTAGCCAACTCATTTGCAACTCTCTTAATACTGTTCTGTGTCGCGAGCCTACTAATAGCAATTAGCAGACAAATTTTTTCAATTAAAACATGAATTACACTAACGCGGTATAAAAAACTGGTCTTAGTAGTTCAAAGTGCTTATAAAAAGTACTTATACCACATCTATATCAGGCAAAAATAAAGGGCCTAAAGGTGTTTGAGGAATATTAAATTGCTCAGGGTAGTCAACATCCACTAAATACAAACCAGCGGCCTTAGCGGTAGCACTGGCCTTTGCGCGTTCTTTACAATCAAGTAGCTCTTTTATCCATATAGGTTGTTGTTTATGTAAACCAACATCCATTAAGCTGCCTGTGATATTACGTACCATATGATGTAAAAATGCATTCGCTTTAATATCAATAATAACGTAAGTACCTTGGCGCTGTACCGACAGATGATGAATTGTTCTTGTCGGTGTATTCGCTTGGCAATGTATAGCCCTAAAAGAGGTGAAATCGTGTTTACCTATTAAATACTGACACGCCTCTTGCATCTTTGTTTCATCAAGATGATGATGAAAATGCGTAACACCCTCGTTTAATACAGCTCCTCGTAGGGGGGAGTTATAAATAACATAGCGATAACGACGGGCTGTAGCACTAAAACGGGCATGAAAGTCATCAGCAACCGGTTGGGCAAAGCGAATAGCAATATCTTTAGGCATTAAAGTATTCATACCTAGTGTAAATGCGACCATATCGCGATCGGCTTGCGTTTCAAAGTGTATTACTTGGCCTGTACCGTGCACACCAGCATCTGTACGCCCTGCACATATAACCTCAACAGGATGATTACAGATACGCGACAACGCTTTTTCTACTTCTTGCTGTACGCTATTTACATGTGATTGACGCTGCCAACCACTGTAACGTGCGCCGTTGTATTCAACTCCAAGTGCTACTCGCATAATTACCGTTTTACCTACTGTGCTAATGAACGAGGCATTTTATGCTATCTAACGATGCAATAAAAGGAGACCTGTCGTAATCAAACCAATACACATAAAAAAACCCGTATTTAGCTGAGCCAGATACGGGTTCTTATAAACATTTTAATTATTTTATTTTAGTTTAGCTTTTAAGCTAAGTGCTTCCTCTTGAACTTCTTCAGGACCTTTGTTAATCACATCCTCAATGACTTTAAGCGCAGAATCAAAATCATCAATTTCAATATAGGCACGCGCTAAATCAAGTTTAGCTGAGTAGCCACCACTTTCAGCATCAACATCCGTCGGATTATCACCGGCAAGTAATGCATCAAACTCACTCAAACCGACATCCATATTAACGTCGGTGTAAGGTTCATGTTCAAGTTCAGCGTCGTCACTTTCTTCTAATAATGAATCAATATCTACAAATTCATCATTATCAAACTGCTCAACATCACTACTTTCAACAAGTGACTCTTTTGTAGTTAATGGGTCATCTGTCTCTAAGTCTTCTTTTAACAAGCTGTCAAAGTCAACATCAAATCCACTGCTGTCATCAACACTTAACTCTTCAGGCTCTGCTAACTCACTAAGTAATGAATCAAAATCAGTTTGCGTCAAATTTGACATAAACTCTTCATCAAGTTCGTCGTCAGAGCTAATATCAGTGCTACCCACTTCATCTAAGCTTGTTAACTGTGCTTCGCGCTCTGCATTTGTTTGCTCTTGCGATTCGTCTGATAACTCATCAGTTAGCGCTTGCTCTAAACTATCTTCGTCAAATTCAGCATCTAATTCAGAAAAATCATTTTCAATTAAAATCTCATCATCAAAATCATTTTCTAAAACATCTAAATCAGCATCTGTCATAAGCGCATTTGCTAAATCTTGCTCAGCCTGACTAGAAGCTATTCCCGGTGCCTCGCCATCTAAATCATCCCCTTGTAATTCTTCAGGGGAAAATGGCAACTCACCTTCTAATGTTTCTTGAACTTCATCAAGGTTAAGAGGTTTCGTGTCATCTTCTATACTTGGTGGTTCAGCAGAATCAACCTCATCATTAATCTTTTGACGTAATTCATCATCAAGTGACTCATCTTCAATCTCAGTTTCTAATTCAGAGAAGTCATTATCAATTAATAGTTCATCATCAAAATCATCTTCTAAAC
>NZ_AUTN01000139.1:0-1623 GCF_000497955.1 Pseudoalteromonas sp. TAE56 | reverse complement strand
TAGACGACATAGATAGTTTAATTGATGAGGCCGCAGTTGATACTGCAGATGATTCATTAGTTGAGGAAAGTGACGACTTTGATTTAGACGACATAGATAGCTTAATTGATGAGGCCGCAGTTGATACAGCAGATAAATCTTTAGTTGAGGAAAGTGACGACTTTGATTTAGACGACATAGATAGCTTAATTGATGATGAACTAAAAAATTCAGATGTAAGAGATTCAGAAATTGATAATGCATTGGCAGACTCAGTTGAGGATTTAGCAGATGCTCAAGAAGAATTAAATGTTGATGATATTGAGTCGCTTGCTTCATCATTAAATGAAGAGCCTGAGCTTAACGATGAGCCTGAACTTGCAGAAGAACCTGAGCTTGTAGAAGAACCCAATATTTTAGAAGAACCTGAGCTTGTAGAAGAGCCCGAGCTTGCAGAAGAACCTGAAATTTTAGAAGAGCCTGAGCTTAACGATGAGGCAGAGCTTGCAGAAGAGCCTGAGCTTGTAGAAGAACCTGAAATTTTAGAAGAGCCAGAGCTTAACGATGAGCCAGAGCTTGCAGAAGAACCTGAAATTTTAGAAGAGCCTGAGCTTAACGATGAGCCAGAGCTTGCAGAAGAGCCTGAGCTTGTAGAAGATCCAGAGCTTAGCGATGAGCCTGAGCTTGAAGAAGAGCCAGAGCTTTTAGAAGAACCTGAGCTTGTAGAAGAACCAGAACTTGTAGAAGAACCAGAGCTTGTAGAAGAACCAGAGCTTGAAGAAGAACCTGAGCTTTTAGAAGAACCTGAGCTTGAAGGAAAGCCTGAACTTTTAGAAGAGCCTGAGCTTATAGATATTACCGTAGATGATTTTTCAGACACATCAGAGTCGCTTCTTGATCCTGAAGATGCACTTGAAGAATATACAGATGATACTTTAAAGAGCGTTGATGAGCTTTTAAATGAGCTACAGCAAACTACAGATGATGACTATTTAGAAACACCTGATTGGTCTTTAGACGAGCTTGATGATGATCTTGAAGAAATAGAAGTAGACCTTGGTGACGATCCGCTAGCAGGCGACGATGACTCAGATATTACAAGTACTGAAGAACAGCTTGATAGCGAGCTTGTAACGCCAAGTGAAGAACTCGATGAGTACCCTGAACTTGAATTAGACGACGCTCAACCATTATTAGAGAGTGAGCCTTCGTTTGAGTCGCAAGAACCCAAAGAAGAAGCATTAGATGATGAAAATGCAGTAGCACTTAGTCAAACAGAGAAAGATCTTGCAAATGCGCTTATGGCAGATGGTGATTTAGATAGTTTAGAAGATGATTTTGATGATGAACTATTAATTGATAATGACTTCTCTGAATTAGAAACTGAGATTGAAGATGAGTCACTTGATGATGAATTACGTCAAAAGATTAATGATGAGGTTGATTCTGCTGAACCACCAAGTATAGAAGATGACACGAAACCTCTTAACCTTGATGAAGTTCAAGAAACATTAGAAGGTGAGTTGCCATTTTCCCCTGAAGAATTACAAGGGGATGATTTAGATGGCGAGGCACCGGGAATAGCTTCTAGTCAGGCTGAGCAAGATTTAGCAAATGCGCTTATGACAGATGCTGATTTAGATG